>USHO01000010.1 GCA_900554485.1 uncultured Eubacteriales bacterium | reverse complement strand
GATTTTTGGTAAAGGCGAGTGCAGACGTACTAGACGTACTTCAAACGAGAATTTGCCAAAAAGGACGAAAATAGCGGCGTTTTGGCAAGGTTCGTTTTATTCTTGCCCGGCATCGTATAGTTACTTATTTATGCGACATAGCATTTAGTTTTATTTCAGATATTCTTTCGCATCGCGCCAGAATTCCGGACTTTCCACCGGAGCGTCGTCGAGTTCCCAGAATTGCGTCATCGTGCGTTCTCTTACCGGCTCTTCCGCGCACTTTGCCATATACGACTTCAACTCTTCGAGCGAAATTTCGTTTTCGGGATTGAAATCGTCGCTCTTTATATAGTTGCCGATAAACCTCGCCATTGCCGTAGCCGAAGGTTCGTTATCGTCGAGCCCGGTCAGATTAAGTCCGCAGACAAGCAGTTTGCCGTCGCCGACTTTAAGTTCAAACAAATACGAAAAATCTCTGAGCGTCCTGTCCGGCATCAGTTCGGGCAGATTATACGCGTCTTTATAAGCGTCGAATCTGTCGCGCGAACTCTTATCTATACCGCTTACCAACTTCTTAACCTTTACGGGGAAATCGTCGAGTACGATTTTATCGCAATCTTCGCTTATCTCGCAATAATTGAAATCATAATAATCTCCGCATGCAAACCCGTATTTATTAAGCATCTTTTTATCGTTCAGTCCGCCGAAATTGGTTCCTCTGTCCCAGATAACCGGCATAAAACGATTCCAACTTGCCCTAAATGCATATGCGGGATTTTGCATATCGGGGTTGCGGCGATGTCTGGTCCATTCCGAGCGGTAAACGAGACATACTCTCTTGCCTTTCCCTAAAGCGTCGAACGCCGTTTTTATATCGTCTGTTATAACTACTTTTCCGTCGTCGTAAGAAACAAAGTCGCCATACGATCCTTTTTTATCGTTTTTATCGTATACCCACAACGTCCACTCGTTTTCGGAATACAGTTTTCCGTCGGATATAAGCCTGATTCTTAAAACGTATACGCCGGTTTCGTCAGGCAAAGTTATACCTGCTTTACACAATCTGTACACGCCTTTTCTCGATACGTCGAGGTTCTTCATAGAGCAGTCGGCATATGTTTTGCCGCCCTTTTCTACGGTTATCGCGACGTCTGCCGAAGTTTCAGTATCTTCGCCGAGATTTGAAAAATAAATCGGCACGATAAGTACGTCGGAACAATAACGATTTCTGTTGCCGAGATCTGCAATAATCACCCTGTCGCCGTTGAATTTCAAAAAATCATCGGGCTTTACGCAGGTTTCGTCGTCGAAACAATCGACCACTCCGTTGGAGTTTTCGTAGACGTCGGTATCGGCGAATTGCAGAAAATGAAACCCGCCGAGCAACGCGCTTTTACGCATCTCTTCGTAAGCGGTTTTCCAGCATATGAACTGAAAGTGTTTGCTCGCCTTATACATCTCGTGAAAAGCACCCTTGAAACCTTTCTCTTCGATGAGTTTTATCTCTTCGTCCACCCACCACGGCAACGGCGCTCCGCTGTTTATAAATTTATCTTTTAATGCATAAAAATCCCTCAGCGCAGTATAATGGCAGACTTCGTGCGCGATAAGCGGAACGTTGAAATATAAATCCCTGACTATTTCGCATCGATCGCCCGTAACTTTCATGGGTTCGTTTTCGTCCGCATTCGCCGCAAGAAGATTTTCGGTATCGTCGTACATACCGGCGTGTTTGCCGAACGGGAAATAATAACTTAAATGCTGAACATCCATATCGGCGTAAGGGCGATTGTTTTTCCCCCATGCGCACGTATCGAGAAACAATCTTGTCCCGTCGAGTTCGTCGAGTTTTTCTTTAACCGCTTTTATAGCGTCCGCGCTTGCTTTTTTTATCTCGTTACCGATGCAATATACGCATAACGACGGATGATTGAAATATTTGTTTACGGTTTCTTCGAGAAAATCTTCCGGCACGATCGCTCTGCCCGTCGTAACCATCTCTTCGAGATTGTTATAGATGTCGTGCGGCGGGCGGAGTTCGACGTGAACGAGAATTCCGACTTCGTCTGCAGCCTCAAACAATTCTTCTTCCGGCACGACGGAATGAAACCTTACGAAGTTAAAGCCGAATTTCTTTGCCTCTTTCAGATTTTTAAGATAAAATTCTTTGAGCGGCAGTCCTAAGAGGTTCGTATGATCGTGCGCCTTTGCCCCGCGGATAAACCCGCGTATGAAAACGGGCTTTCCGTTAAGCAGAATATTCTTTGCGTTTGTGCCGAATTCGCGAAATCCGAATTTTCCGCCGAAAACTTCATGTTCGCCGTCGGAATAT
The DNA here is from genome assembly GCA_900554485.1 of uncultured Eubacteriales bacterium. GTDB lineage: Bacteria > Bacillota > Clostridia > Christensenellales > Borkfalkiaceae > UBA10281. Next base: position 21,070 of record USHO01000010.1, on the reverse strand, counting down.
GTAATTTCGGCGATATACTCGTACAATTCGGGCGAAGAAAGCGTCCAGAGTTGCGGTTCTTCTATAAAGCAATCACCGCAAAACGTTATCGTCGGTGCTACAGAGTATTCCTTAACTACGCGAAAATCGCCGTCTTTTTTTACGGCGAATTTCACTTCGGAAAATTCTTTTTCGGTTTTTATCTCGATTTTTACGCTCCCGTTTACGCGGGAGCGTATTTTTATTACAGTGTGTTTTTCCATTATCCGATTAAACTACGTTCCAGTCTCCGATTTTATCAATTTTCTTTGATAACTCGAAAGCACTATCGTATCTTTCTATACCGCCGTCGGTAATATCCGCACGCGATCTGAAAATCCATGCAAACGGACGCACGGCATTGCCGCCGTATTTCATTAACCCGTAATACGCAAGTGTTTTTTCGTCGTTATCCGCATCGGCGACGACATGGCAGTAAGTGTAAATATGGTCATAACCGGTAGCTTTGAAATTGCCCAGGTACGACTCGTCGTTTTTTGCATAGGACACATAAGTATACTTGTTATACGGCCATTTACAGCATGCCATAGGCATAAACTTACCCGTCACGACAAAAATGTTTCTGAAACCGCCTTTGAATTTACTGTCGTTAGACGCCATCGTAGCGGTAACGTCGTAATGGAATAACGCCGCCATTTCAGACTCTGCACTCGTATATTCGGGCAATGCTTCGGTTCCGGTTATATTGACGTAAATATCATGCATTTCGAGGTTAAAACTACAATATCCGAAAAGCGTATAGGAATTGGTATAGTAATTTGTCGTCTTGACGGAAAGATTGTTTAATTTAATCGCTCCGCTATGATAGCTGAACGTTCCTTCGTTTTTTGCCAGACCGCACGATTCGGTTTTATCCGAAAACTCGAATATAAATTCCGTGTTTTTTATTACCGCTCCGTCAAACAATCCGCCGAAAACACCGTTTTCTGCGACTTTCGCGCTGAATGTATGTCCTCTGCCGTCAAAAGTGCCGCAAAAATACGTATTGCTTGCGCCGCCTGCCACATAAACGCTCTTATTCTGCGACGTAAAATCGACCGCATCGGTTATATCCGAATTAAGAATATAATATCCGCTCTTTATGAGATTTCCCTTACCGAGCTCGAGTTCATCGAAAATATTGTCTTTCGTAAGTTCGACGTCATATCCGAATACATTTTCAAATATAAATCCGCCGACGTTCGTCAAAAGCGTCATCGATTCTGTATCGTCACCTGCGATTTTTACGCCTTCGATATAGTTAAACTCGGTTTTTAGCACTCTGCCGCCTTGCGTCGCCGACAAGATTTTGGCATATTGAGTACCGAAAACGCTTGCCACGTCGATAGGCTCAGATGCGCAGAAATCCAGTTGTCCGTCATAAACTTCCACAGGACAATAAACTTCGACAGAAATCCTCGTCTCATACACCTTGCCGTCCGTTCCGACGTACTTTGCGATCAATACGGTTTCGCCTATGCCATTCGCGCTTACGCGGATTTTGCCGTCTTCAATTTTTTCTATGTTCAGCAAATCTGCGTTTTCGGCGGTAAAGTCGCACGCGTAAGTGTCGCCGTTGACGGTTACAAAAGATGCGACTTCGGCTTCGCAAGGATAATTTTTCCCTTGCCAGTCGGGAACGACCGATATTTCTACAGACGATGACGGTACCGTTTCGCCGTCGATAACGATCGAATTGTTATATCCGACATTTTTTATTACTTTGATTCTGATTTCTTTATTGAGCCTGTCGGACGTAAAATTCTGCCATGCGCCGGTAAAAGTCGCAGAGACTTCACCCTCCGATTTTGCTATAACTTTTCCGTCTCTGTATTCGATAATATCGTCGTTGTCCGAAATTACGCCTATTTCGCAGTCGTAATACGCCTTGTTGAACATGACTTTGACTTCGGGTTCAAAATTATCGCCGACACGCAAAACCAATTCGTCGTCTTTAAGATGCAGTACTTTAAGTTCCGGCAGATAATCCCCCATAGAAACGGATATTTTGCAGACAGCCGAAAGGTCGCCTGCTTTCGCCGTGACGTCGCAATTACCGACGCCTACTGCCGAAACCGAGCCGTCGTTGTCGACGATCGCCACGGATTCGTCCGACGAAGTCCATTTTACGTCTTCTTGACCGCCGTAAAAACATATGATATTCAACTCGTCTCCGAATATCATATCGGAAGAGACAACCGAAAGCGAAAGTTTTCCGTCGGCGGAAATTTCTTCGCCACTCGAATTGCTGCCGTTATCGCCGTCTCCGTTTTTACAGCCCGCGAACAATGCCAACGAAAATATCGACAATACAATCGTAATAAAAAGAATAATTTTTTTCATCTTCGTTGTTTCCCTCTTTATAAACTGTTGAGAAAAGACTCTATGCTCGTAAACTCTTTAATGTATAACATTCCCAGAGTTCTTACATACGACTTGAAATTCGTCTTCATTACCGACACCTGATTTTCGGTAAACAAACCCGTGTCGTTGGAAATGGCGACCTTTGCCGGGAAAAGCCATTCCATATCTATATGAGATTTCAGACTCGCATACTTCGCTGCGTCTTTTTTATACATCTCAATTTTCGCATATGCGTCATCGAGGTGTCCGAACATCGTTACCAGATCGCCTTGTTTTACGAATTGCAACGTACCCGAAATACTTCCGTTCATATTTGCCGACCATTCCCAATGGAAATCGGTGACGCATCTTGCGAACCACAACCTCAGATCGTTAAACATTTCTCTCATAGGCTCTGCAGCCTCGGCATACATGGCGTCGAAATACTCGTCGAAGATATTTTCGACTTCGAGTTCGCTGTTCCATGCGAGTTTGGAATACATATAAATCGCAAGAACGTTAAATCCCGTATCGGCGCCTGTCTGACAACTCTTTATCTGCGGGAACGTCAGGCTGTAATTATTCGCTTTCAGATACTTATAATACCCGGGATAGAAACTGTACAAATCCCAGAACGTAAAGAAATCGTTATAAAATCCGCCGTAAGACCATGCCCACGTTCCGGGGTACGCCTTACCCCAAAGTCTGATATATTCTCTTTGTTCGATGTTTGTGTCTGCATAGAACGAAACGCCTGTATGCAAATGACTCTGAGCAAAGAACGGAGCGACGTTTACGTCGTCGTTAAACTGCAGATCCGCTTTTATGTCCAGGTTTCCGTCAGCATCTTCTCCGAACGGAGGTCTCGACGTGTCGAGATACGCGAAGAACATATATTTAAGGTTCTCTCTGCGATATTCGGCATTTTCTTCGAGTTCCATCCACGCATTGACCTTTTTGCCGACGTCGTGCATGAATTTCATAAGCGCGGCAGACGTCGCGTTGTTGTGTTCACTCTTCATCTTTGCGCAAGCGGAACACGCACACATCGGAATGTTATCCATCTGACCCAAAAGAACCGACTTATACTGCGGGTATTCCGCCGCGGGATACCATTTAAGCGATTGCTCTATTTTTTCGGCGCAGAGCGACGTCATTACATCATACTTCGCCGCATTACCGTGCGCCGTATAGCAAAGTTGCCCCGTGCCGGAATAAAATTCGGGATAGTCCGCAAGATATTTCTCTTCGGGCAGGAAATATTTACTGTTATGGTTATTTTTAATCTCCGTCGTCTTAGAATCACCCGTATGAATCGGAAGGAGTAAATCTCCGTAACTATCGCGAAGTCTCAGACGATAGGATATCATCTTACCGTCGGTGCTATCGGAAGAACCGGCCATATAACTTATTCTTTGGCGGTATTCTATATCCGAAATATCGGTTACGTCATAATCCAGCAGTTTCAGGTCGGAGACATTTGTTTTAAGCGTATAGCAATCGGTATAGAAAAACTCGAATCCGAAATTTATCTTCAGGAAATCGTAAACGCCGTTCAGAACGCCTGTTTCTTTACCGCCGATTATATAAACGCTCTTATCCTGCGTGAAAATTTTCGTTCCGTCTTTTTTAAGCGATGCAATGTCGTCGTTCCTGTTAAGACTTCTGTACAACGTCGTATCGCCGAGAGATATATAACGATTATCCGCGCTGTGAGTAAGGTCTTTATCGGAAATAAATTTGAGATTTATACCGGTAGCTTCTTTGAAAAATCTCGAAAGTTCGGATTTTGCATACTCTATATTCTGAGATTCGGTCTCCGGAACTACGACTTTATACGGAGTTTTACCGTTCTTTACCATATAATATCCGGTTGCCTTATACGAAAAAGAATGATTTTCGTTATAAGTCTTTGAAAACGACCTGAAATCCGTGCCGTTTACGGCAAGTTCGCCCGAATATTCTGTCTGCGAACCCGAAGACGTATTGTCGCCATCCGTATTCTTTTTTCCGCAACCCGTCAGCAATATCGAAACCGACATAATAACGCTTAATAATATAGCAATTTTTTTCATAATCACTCCTTATCTGACGTTGACATAATAACTCTTGCTTACGCCGTTACCTGCCTCGTCTACGACGTAAACTATAATCGTATATTTACCTTGTACGGAAATCACGATGTCGGAAGTCGTTGTCATGACAAAGTTCTCGTCGGAATCTTTTACGACGTAATAAACCTTAAGTTTGCTTGTATCCGTAACGTTGTCGGTCGCCTCGAAATCGGGTTTGAACGCCTTGCCGACTTCCGCATCGATCGTCTTGCCCTCGTCAGGTAAAACCAGTACGGGAGCCTCGACGTCTACTACCGTAATAATCTGATATAACGGCGTAGATTCTTTGCCGACGCCGTCGGTGTAATTATACATTACGGAATATTTACCGAATTCTTCGAGCACGAATTTGATCTCGTTTTCAAAATCGGTAACCCCTTTCAACTCTCTTCCGTTTACATCTTTTATGGGTTTACCGTTTTTGTATACGGTTAAAGAGAGTTTTTCGTAAGACGAAGGAGATAACACGTCGGTCGCGTAAGGTCTCGAAATAACTATTTCCTGGCGGAGCGAACCGACTTTTTCGGGCATCTTCGCATAGACCAGCGGAGACACTTCGTCGCCGACTTTCGTCGAACCGGAACTTACGGTGGTCAATCCCTGATTGCATACTTCGTCGACCCTGACTTTGAACCCTGCTTTTACGCCGTCGAACCTGACGGACATAAAGCATAAACTGCTTTCAAACGGATTGGTCGTTTCGATGTTTCTCGTTCCGACAAGCAATACCCCGCCGTAAATTTTTACCGAAAGCCTTTCGCCGTTCCAGTCTTTACCGAGAGAATGACTTTCCCCGTTTACCGTCGCGGCGAATTTTCCGTTTTTGCCGCTTATGTTGATTTCGTATTTGTTATCGGGATCGAAATAATCGGTAAGAGTTATCGTCATCGAACCGACGCTCTGTTTTCTGCCGTCGTCTGTCGACGGAATTTCAAACCCGAGACCGAATTGGCTGAATAACACGGGATTTATAAATTCAAAATACGCGTCGGAAGAATTCGCCGTAAGTTCGGGAATCCTGCCCGCGATAGCGACGCTCATATTTCCCGCAAAGTAGTCGGCGATTTCTACCGTTCCGTCGCTGCCGTAACCCGCGTCTATAATCGGCAATTCCGCGCTTTCGATATAAACGTTTTCGTTATCTGCGCATACGGTTTTGAATTTAATCGTTCTGTTTCCCGCTACGGTAAACTTCTTCGCATTGATTTCGACGTATTCTCCGCCGTCATACGAAACATATGTCTTGGTAGCAACCGCCTCGCTGCCGCCTTTCGTATAATTCATCGCATTTACGTTGAAAAGCGAATATTCGGCGTTTTTAATATAATATCTGTTAGTATACAATTTGTCGTTTACGAATTTCGGAGTCGCGTTCGGAACGACGTTTACGTTCGCCGTAAATTCTCCGCCGTAAAATATATCCGAATACGAATATTTAATCGTATATTCTCCGACTTTGTCGAATAGGTACGATTGCCCGAAACTGTCCGCGACAACCGTTTCGCCGTCGGGCGTTTCCATCGTAACGTTTACGTTCAGAATATTCTCGTTAAGAGACGTGATTTTTACTATATCGGACAATTTATATCTTTCACCGGCAGAGACGTCGGAATTCAATCCTTTGACGGCGGATATTCCGTCCGTCGCGTCTATAGCGTAAAGATTAAGCGAGAGTTCGCCGAGATTTCCGTAAACGTCATAAGCGCGATAATCGATCGTATACGAACCGTTCTTCATCGGCGTAAACTTTCCGTTTTTAACGGTAACGTTGCTTGCGCCCGCAGTGTTCTTTTCGTAAGTAACGACATAATCGGCAATACCGCTTATTCCGTAATCGTCGTAAGCCTCGACAACGGGTACGGATAATTCTTTACCGGTTGCGACTTTATATTCTTTTTCAAAATCGTTCGGATAAAATATCGGGCTCAGATCGTCGTCGTGATAAGTCGCGGACAAAAAGTCTTTACCTGCGAGATTCCCTATTCTGGCAATTTCGATCGGCGCCTCGGTCACTCCGACGAGCGAAGATGCTCTGAGCGACAAAAACACGTTTCCGTCGGTAAAGCCATTAAACGAATACTGATACGCTTTATCGTTGTTAATCTCCGATACGAGAGCATTCGACATTCCGTCGCCTACGCGGACGTAAATTTTGATTTTACCGTTATCCGACGTATCGAGATAATAACTCAGGTTGGAATAGTTCCCGTTATCGGGATTGTTGCCGTATACGGTGGTTCCTTCCTTACCTATTTCGTAAGACGTATTTCCGACCTTGACGTTCCCCTGTTCATTCTGAACAAGTCCCACCGTCTTTCCGCCACACGTCCCTGCAACGATATTAGTCGAATAATATCTTTCGCCTCGTTTATACGTTATATCGAGATATATCGACGGGTCGTAACAGTCGGTAAGTCTTAACGTGATGAAATTGCAAAGCGCGGGTTCGGTTTGCATACAGTTAAACGAAAGCAGATCTTCGAGATTGTTTTCGTAAATGTCGAACGGTTTATTGAATGCGAACACATCGCCTTCTGCCAGTCCGATTTTAAGCCCTTCGGCATACCCCATGGCAACAAACTGCTTGTTAAGCGCGCCGTATTTTACACTTTCGCTGCCGGAAGTCAACTCAAACACTTTTTTTCTGACCGAAAAACTCTTCGATGCGCTGTAATACCTGTCGTTAAGTTTCTTTTCGTAAACGACAGAATAATCTCCGCATTCACTCAGAACCAACCCGGACGAAGAAACTCGATTACCGTCGGGCAATACTACATAAAACGAATCGGAAACATATTCCTCCCCGTCGACTATCACGGTCGCCGATTTGGGAACGTTAAAATAATCGTTACACAGATAATCGGTTTTAATACCGTCAACCGACAACTCCGCGGCAAAAACTTTTTTGTCGTTTTTTTGCCCCGACAAAAGCGCAATCGCCAAAGTTGCGACCACGGCGACAAGCAAAGTCAATAAAATTTTTACCTTTTTTGTTTTCACCATTTTTACTCCTTATTCCTTGATACCGCCGAGCGATATGCTGCCCATCAGTTTATCTTTGAATATAATAAACAATATCAATACCGGCACAGCCAAGAGCATACACGCAGCCATAGTCATCGGTATTGTTTTCAACTGGCTGTTAGACGATTCGATTACAAGATAGAACACCGAGTATGCCAGCGTCGGATAAGACGGAAGATACAGATACAACGTCTGATAATCGTTCCACAGATTTACGAACTGAATGAGAAATACAGTAAGAATCATTTTCTGCGCGAGCGGAAAATAAATTCTGAACGTTATCGCCAGCTCGGACGCCCCGTCTATTTCGGCGGCGTCGCGGTACACGTTTGAAAGACCTTTGAAAAATGCGTAATATACCAGATAGTAAGTGCCGGCACCGGTCATTTTCTGAACGTAGTTACCGAGCATCGTATCGTACAATCCGCTGTTTCTCAAAAACGTCAATTCGGTCGGATACCTTCCGACGATAGGTATGCACATTATGACGATGTTTATGATATGCAGCGCTTTACACCATACATAATCGTATTTCGCGGTTATATATGCGGTCAACGCCGGCATAAAGCACATTATTCCTGCGCCGCCTACGGTATAAAGTATGGTATTTATCAAAATATCGACAAACGTCGCGCCCTTTGTCGGATCGCCGAACCACACCTTCGTAGAATGCGATATTTTTTCCATCGAGCCGTTTACGTAATATTCGGTCGATTTGTTCATTACAAAACTTTCGACTACGGTTTTATAATTGAATAATTGAAAAAACTCCCTGCGACTGTGAAGAATCAGTTTTCCGTTCGGGCTGACGAGAGATGCGTCGAGATTAGGAAACCCGAGATAGTTTTTACCGAGACCCGGTATTTTTCCTTCAAAATCATACCAACTTTTAAGCGAAGTCAGAACACCCCAGACCAAAGACAATATCACCGATAACGAATAGATTATCAGTATCGTAAAAACAATTACGAGTATTACGGTTGTCACCGCATTTTTTTTCGTTCTCTTTTTCATATCAATCCGCCCTCGGTCCGTACTTATTAAGAAGATGTCGCGTAACAAGCGTTACGGGTATAACGATAAAGGAAAGCAAAAGTCCCATGGCAGACAGCGCGCCGTAAGTCAGATCTGCCGCACCGTTGGGGATTACGTCGGCTCTGCTTGCCTGCATATAGAGATAGAACCCCATATTATCGAGCCCGCCGGGCAGATAATAGAACAGCGAAAGCATTCTGAACTGATCGGTAAATACCGCCGCCAACGCCACGATAAACAACGTGACTATCGTCGGGAATATCGTGGGAACGGTAACGTATATAAATTCCTGCGCAACATTCGCCCCGTCCAGTTGCGCTGCCTCCGACATCGAAATATTGACGTCTTCCATCGCGCTGGAATAAATAAGGCTGTTTATGCCGAACCACATTATTATATTAAAAATAATCGCCGTAGCCATCTGCGTTTTCGCATCCGCAAGAAGTTGCGGAATTTCAACGCCGAACCATGACTGCACAATGTAGGGTATTATGTTGTTAGTCATATACTTGTACAAAGTCGCGACTATTATCTCCGAAAGGATATACGGCATAAACAGCATAACCTTGAAGAACTTACCCATAAAAGCCTTTTTATAAATATAAAATGCGAAAATAAGGGTAAGCGGCGTGACTAAAAACAAGTTTACCGATTCAAAAATAAGCGAATTTTTTATCTTTCCCCAACCGCTTGCGCTGAAAAGCAGATTGAATGCGTCTTTGAAATTGTCGAATTTTGCGAAACTCGAAACAAGTCCCGTTCCCTCGACGATCTCATACTTTTTGAACGCCAACGAAAACGAACTTAAATTTATATACAGGTAAAAAACCAAAAAATGCAGAATGGGAATCGCAAGCATTATAAGCGAAAAAAGCGCTTTGCGTTTATTCTCTATAATGATTCTCTTGCCTGTTTTACCGGACACCATCGTAAATATACCTCTGAAAATGCTTCGCCGTCGACGATTGCCCGATATTGGCAACCGCCGGCGGTTTCGCCTAACGGTCGTAAAATTTTACCGACCTACGCAAATTCTGATTTAAGCTTTAACGCCCGCGTTTTTCAGCAAGGTTTCCCACGTCGCACTGCTGAGACATGACCCTGTAAAAATCGTCTGCGCGGTTATTCCTTTCTTGTAAGCATCGAAATAACCTTCCATATGAGTTTCGCCCTTTACGTCGAAATAGTTGAGCGCACCGCCGAATCCGAGAAGGAAATTAGCCAGATTTTTATACTGAATAGGATTATCGGATGCCGTAGCGATAACGTTGGAAGTTTCGATTATTTCGGCAAGGCTGGTGTAATAATAGTCACCGAGTTTGGTCTTGTCGTATTTATAGTTTATAGGAATAGTCATACCGAGGGTTTCGGTAAACGTCGCAAGTTCTTTTTCGGAGTAAAGGAATTTCAGGAAATCGAGAACCGCTCTCTTTCTTCCTTCGTTCTGTTCGACCTGCTTGTTTACGAATATATAAGACGAACCGACGTCAAGTATCGTGTTCTTTTTACCCTGACCTTCCTTGACGGAGCCTTTAAGTTGAGACGGCAAATTCATAAAACTGAGATTACGCGGTTTGCCCGGGTTAGTCATTTCCCACATTTCAAACGGAGCAAGACTGCTAAGCTGAGCCTCATGATACCAATAAGTTCCGTCTATATACATAGCCGCTCTCTCTTTGTCAGGGGAGATAAACGTCGCCTGCACCGTATCGGCGGTAGTACTCGTGTCTAAACTTTCGGAATGGAACCAGCCGTTATCTACGGCAAGTTGCATAAATGCAAGCGCGTAATATCTGGACGCCATATCGTACATTTTATAACCGTTGGTATTGTTCAGAACAACGTCTTCGGTTTCGGGCATCAAAATCTTTTTGTCGCCGAAGAAATACTCTCCGGCATTGAAACCTTTGACTACGGTTACGGGTTTGTCGGAGAAGTTCGCGGTGATGCTCTTCAGCGTTTCCGCGCCTTCGAGAGCCGCCCAGATAGCCTGCGTCATATGGAACGAATACACAGACCCTCCGCCGGGAATGATAAACGGCGAACCGCCTTTATATTTGATATATTCGCAGAGTTGCGCGAATTCTTCCAGCGAAGACGGCAGACCGTCGTCGATTGTACCGTATTCGCCGTCGGGACCGCATGACTTCTGTATATCCGAGGTATCAACGAATTTTGAAGTTCCGAGACCCAGACTACTTTCGTACGTCTTGAATTTCGTCGCTCCGTCTTTAGCGAAATAAAAGCCTTCCTGATTAAAGTAATCTACGTCGTAAGTAAGGCTGTTAAACCACTCGTACTGAGGCAATCCGTAATAATGGCGAACACCGTCGTCACTCTCATATCCGAGCAACCTCTTTTCGCCGTCGGGATCGATAGTCAGATTCTGATCGTTTTTGATATAATCGATTACTTCGTCGAGTTGAAGAAGGTTATTGGACGCCGAATATCTGTACATATCAGCCTTAGCCTCGTCAAGGTAAATATCGTTACCGTCAGAACCGAGAGTTTCGTAAGGAATCAATTTGCTTGTCGATACTCTGACTTTAACGCCCTTTTTCCCGCTCTCGTATACTTCGTCTTTTTTGAGGTCGGTAAATCTCTGAGCCGCATCTTCAATCCATTTTATAGCGCCGTTTCTGGTCGCAGTACCCTCGAAGTGAAGAAAACTTATTTCGGTTGTGGCAGTACCGCCGCCACCGTTATTATTAGTGCCGTTATTGCCGCAAGAAATCATCGCCGCCGACATGCATAACGCCATAGCCGCGCACATCGTCTTTTTAAGTAAATTGTTTTTCATCTTTGATTGCTCCTTGATTGTTTTTGAATCGGCGGACGGAACGCATTTCGCCCGCCGAATTACACATTTTGTTATTTGACCGTAATTAAGCCGCCAAATTAACGGTAAGTCCGTTTACATTCGTATAAGGCAACACGGTTTTATTTGCATTGTCGGTACAAACTAGTCCGATAAGCGATTTTATATTTACCGTACAATTTTCAAATGTATTCACCGCGCCCGTCGGATAGCTATATCCGTATTTGCAATTTCCGAACAAGGTGTCAACGTTGGTATTACTTGCATTTATCGTTAAATTTTTGAATGTGTTTCCGTATGCGCCTATACTGGTCAACAATCCGCTTACTTTATCGGTCGGTATGTCTGTTATACCGTCACCTTTTACATTGACCGTAACATTTTCTACCGTCGCACCGATCATACCGTAACCGAAAGCCATAAAACGGGAATCCCAACTACTCATCGAAATAGTCAGATTTTTAATTACGGCTCCCGTTCCGACAATACCGAATAAACCGGGTTCGGCAAAAAAAGTAGTTATCGTTTTATTATTGCCGTCGAAAACTCCTCTGAATCCTGCATTGGGATCGGTTCTGAGTTCTGCAAGTCTGTCATAACCGCTTTGATACCATCCGTTAGAGGTCAAATCATTATTTAATCTATAGTATCCGTATCTGACCTTTATATTGTTTTTTACGCTAAGCGCAAGAGACGACTTAAGTTCGTCCAACGTTGTAATTTCTTTCGTTACGACGAGAATATTTGCGTTTACGGAGTAATACTTGCCGTCCTTTACGACTATCGCGGTAAACGTCTGATTGCCGTGCTTTTGAGTGTTTGCCTTGAATTCGTCTTTCAACGTCAACGCGCCGTCGGCATATGCGACTTTAACTCCGCCCAAAGACGATTTTATCACGGTGGCGGAGGAGTAATCTCCGAGACTGATATTATAAGTCGTAGCATTGCCGAGTACTACTTCCTGCAAACCGTCAACGTTTGCGGTCGTGACTTCGGTAACAAGATTTTTAACCTCGTCGGCAACCGTAACGGAATCGGCGACTAAGATTTTCTTATCCGTAAAATCGATACCACCGCTTACCGACTCCGTTAAAGAATCGCTTTGAGCCTGAGTATTTACGAAAATCGGATAGGCGCCGTTACCGTACCAACCGTAGTCGGCGGTATTCGCGAAAATCTTACCGGCATATTCTTTGCTGTAAAGCACAGCCTGATTCGTGACGTCGTATAAGTTACCCCTTACGGTCGCAATGTTAAAGCCGGCAAAGTCGTTCGCTCCGTTGTCGTTTATGTATGCCACGGCACACATATCCAGCGTTCTGTTCGCCTCTTTGACGTTTGAAATTACGATACTGGAATAATAAAACCCGTCTTCTTCGTAAAATTTCGTTTCATCTGCCTGCATAACGCGCGCAACCGCTTTACCGTCGGTATTTGCCGCGGCTGTAACAAGTTTTGCATAATCCCCGTTGACGGCATCGAAAGCGACACGCGGCGCTATAACGAAATTCAGGGTGACGTTTTCGCTATCGGATATTTTATTTTTTACGTCGGTACTCATTTTAACCCTGAAACGTATACCACCGCCCTCGGTCAATCTGAGCTGAACGCCGTCGACCATGGTAAAGACGGTAGTTCCGGTCTGAGAATCTTCCGCATGGGCGACGGTTACGTTTACGCCGATAAATGCGGCGAAAACCGAAACAAACGCAATCGCAAATACGGACAATAACCACAATTTACATTTTTTCGTCGTTTTCATAATTTCCCCTTTTTAATCGTCGAACCCGAAATTAACGAGTTCCCAATCGGTGTCGTTGAATAAGTTGTCATTTGCCGGAGACGTGGTTATGATATCCGCGTCGTTTCCGATTAAAATGATTTCCAGATTCGGCTTTGCATACTTTCTCATAAAGTTCCTCCCATATTCTTAATCGCTCGGCAAAAAGTTCTCTTCGGTGTTTTCTTCCACCAATTTCCACCGCGCTATAAGTTCCATATTTTTTTGTACGACGTCGGTATCGAAATTCCACGCCGCATCGCCGTAATACCATCCGTCGAACTTATATTCGCAAGTCGACGTGACAACGGTCTCTTTTATCTTCGGTTTCTTTACTTTACCGGTCACGGGGTCGTAAATAACCGTCTGAGCGTCGACGTTAGCGCCGACGTCGGTTACGAACGTTACGACATAGGACTGCGGCGTCCATTTAGCCAAAAGCGTAATATCTCCGCATACGGTATCGACTTCGAATCGCCACTCTTTGTCGCCGATATACCACCCGCCGAAAGCATAATGCTCTCTTGTCGGCTCTGTCGGTTCTTCGACTGTCGAACCGCCCGACTTTACGATTTCGGAAATCAACGTTCCGTCGGATTCAAAACGCACTGTATACTTACTTTCTTTGCCGCCGGATTCATCGGGTTTAACGTTATCGGAACAGCCGATAATAAAAATCGACATAAACGCAATTACGGCTGCGACGGCACATTGTTTTAATTTCATCGGTCGGCGTTTACTTGACCAAATTAACGGTAAGTCCGTTTACATTCGTATAAGGCAACACGGTTTTATTTGCATTGTCGGTACAAACTAGTCCGATAAGCGATTTTATATTTACCGTACAATTTTCAAATGTATTCACCGCGCCCGTCGGATAGCTATATCCGTATTTGCAATTTCCGAACAAGGTGTCAACGTTGGTATTACTTGCATTTATCGTTAAATTTTTGAATGTGTTTCCGTATGCGCCTATACTGGTCAACAATCCGCTTACTTTATCGGTCGGTATGTCTGTTATACCGTCACCTTTTACATTGACCGTAACATTTTCTACCGTCGCACCGATCATACCGTAACCGAAAGCCATAAAACGGGAATCCCAACTACTCATCGAAATAGTCAGATTTTTAATTACGGCTCCCGTTCCGACAATACCGAATAAACCGGGTTCGGCAAAAAAAGTAGTTATCGTTTTATTATTGCCGTCGAAAACTCCTCTGAATCCTGCATTGGGATCGGTTCTGAGTTCTGCAAGTCTGTCATAACCGCTTTGATACCATCCGTTAGAGGTCAAATCATTATTTAATCTATAGTATCCGTATCTGACCTTTATATTGTTTTTTACGCTAAGCGCAAGAGACGACTTAAGTTCGTCCAACGTTGTAATCTCACCGGTTATAACAAGGACGTTTGCTGTAACATTATAGTATTTCCCATCCTTTTCAACGGTTAAATTCAGCGTGTTATTGCCGTGCTTCTGAGCGTTTTTCTTAAACTCGTTTGTAAGCGTCAACTGACCGTTTGCATAACTTACGCTGTCGCCTCCGAGTACCGCGCTGAGTACGGTAGCGGAAGAATAATCACCCAAATCCAAAGCATATCCGTCTGCATCGGACAACACGATTTCCCTTGTTCCGTCAAGAGTAACCGCAGTGGCTTTGAACTCCGCCTTGATAACCACATTCACGTTTACGGTACATCCGTCGGCATTCTTGCCTCTGACGGCGAATATCTTATTGCCCGCATCCGTTACGCCGAACGCATCCGCGTTTACGGTAAGAACTCCGTCGGCAAAAGAATATGCGTCAAATATTTCTTCTCCGAGCGTTATTCCCGTTATTTCGGCGACAACCGAACCGAGAGAAATCGTATATTCATTACCGATTTCAAGTTGTTCTTCCGCGACTATATCGTCGGGGAATAGTATGATTTCAAGCCCGTCTATGCCCGTCGCCGGGATAACCGCATTGGAATGAACAAGCCCCGCAAGCGACTTCGCGTTGACTACGCAACCGACGAAAGTATTCGCTTTTTCCGTCTTATAATTGCCGTAACTCTTACCGAACAACGTATCGAGATCGTAATTTTTAGCGTTTATCGTTACGTTTTTATACGTTGACGTGTGGCTTAAAAGTCCCGTTATAACGCCGCCTTCGGCTGTCGCGTCCAACGTTTTATATATGCTCTTTATATTGATCGTAACGTCTTCGATCGTCGCGCCCGTTATACTACGGGCAAGCGTCTGTCTGTTGTTCTGATAATAATACACGTTGAAGGTTATATTTCTGACAATCGCGCCGTTACCGATTATGCCGAACAGTCCGTACGTAGCGAAAGCGCCGTCTACCGCATAACCGTTACCGTCAAGCGTTCCGCGGAAACCGACCGAACCGTCGGCGTTTTTCCAGTCGCCGTTGTTCCGTACGTCTATCCACGCTTCTTTCGAACCTACGTTCTGCGTCAATCTGTAATATCCGAACACGGTGTTTGCTGCGCCGGCGGTCATAGCCGTCGTAAGTTCGTCTATCGTCGAAATCGCTTTGGTAACGACGAGTACGTTTGCCGTAACAACGTAATACTTACCGTTCTTTTCGACGGTTACGCTTAAAATCTGTTTACCGTGTTTACGGGTATTAGATTTATAATCGCCGGATATGATCAATTTACCGTTTGCGTAATCTATATTTTCCCCGCCCAGAGACGCGCCGAGTACGGTCGCGGACGAATAATCGCCGAGATCGAAATCGTATTCCGTCGCATCCGTAAGCACGACCTCCCGCGTTCCGTCAAGACTGACCTCTTCCGCAGGCAACACTATGTTCACGGATAGATAAAGCGTTACGTTTTTATCACCGACTTTTCCGATTACGGTAAGAATTTTCGCGCCTATATCCGAAATGCCGAACGCCTCGGTTACGGTAAGTTTCCCGTCCGCGAAACCGAATGCAATATTCCTGCCGTCGAACGTCACCGAAGAAATTTCGGTTATGTCGGCGTTGTCGCTGCCGATCGTCAATACCGACGAGTCATCGCCCACGAGAATCGTATTGTCGGCATCTTCGTAAGAACGTACAAACGACACGGTTATGCCTTCGATGCCGTCAAACGACCTTAAAGATTCGGGGACGTTCGCGCGGACGCAAAGAAGTCCGCCTATCGATTTTACGTTGACTTTTACTTCCGCAAACGTATTTGCTTTTCTGTCGTCATAGTTCCAGTAACTGCACCCGAACAGCGTATCTACGGCGCCGTTCGAATTCACGGTTACGTTTCTGTATGCGGTCGAATGACTCATAAGTCCGGTGATGACGCCGCCCTCGGTATAATAAGATACCGATTCGCCGCTCTTTATATTGATAGTTACGTTTTCGACAACCGCATTTCTGATCGAACGGGCAAGAATCGCTCTGCCGTTAGCATATCCGTATGCGTTTACCGTCAGATCTTTTATTACGGCTCCGCTGCCTACAATTCCGAATATACCCTTCGAGTAAACGGTGCCGGTTATAGAACGACCGTTTCCGTCGAGCGTACCGCGGAATCCGAAAAGTCCGTCGACGTTCTGCCAGTTGACGTCGTTTCCGTTGTTTACGGCGTCCGCCGGCTTACCTATGTCGGCGATTAACTTGTAATATCCGTAAACGGCATACCCTGCGACGTCCGATTTAAGCAATGCGTTTAATTGCGCAAGATCGCTTATTTCCGACGTGACTATCGTGACGGGTATACGCACGGTATAAAAACGATCGTCTTTGCCGAGCAATACGCTGAGCGTACGACTGCCGTGCAACGTTCCGTTACTTTTGAATTCCGCGCTTATATCGAGGGCGTTTTCGTCGTTACCGAAATAATATCCCTCGCAGGAAATCGAATACACTTTCGCCCCGGCATATTCTTTCAGATCGACTGCGCTTTCTGCTCTGTTGAGGAATATCTCCTGCGTTTCGTCAAATATTACCTCTTCGGAATTCGTAAATACCACGGCGTAAATTTTAGCGGAAATCTCAATTCCGTTGACCGCCTCGAATACAACGTCTATCGTCGTCTTGCCGAGATTATCACCGAAAACGTCACGCTCGTTGAAGAGATACAAAACACCGTTTTCAAATTTATAATCTTTTATCGAAATTCCGTTGCCGACGACGCTGACGACTTTAGAACCGGCAAAACGTTCGCCGACAGTCAATTCAATGTTCGATTCTTTTACGTTTACTATATCCGCAACGATTATTTCGATTACTTCGGACACTATTCCGTCGAACCCGTAAACGTTTTCAAGGTAGACGGATACATAACTGCCGTTGACGTAATATCTTGCAAGTTCGTTTATGGCTTTTACGTTCACGACGCATGTTTCAAATACGTTTCCGCCGAAAGCGTATTCTTCGCTGCAACCGAACATGGAATTCAGTTCGGCATTTTCCGCATTAACGGTAAGATTTTTAACCGAATTGCCGCGGAACGATTTCGACGTGATAAGACCTATGCCGTCCGTCCCGACGCCGAAATCACCGTTGGCGACTTTTATTTCTATGTTTTCGATAAACGAATCGTGGACGTAATCGCCGATAACCGACTTACCGGCCTCGTTTACGCCGCCGTTTACGACAAATTTAACGTTTCTGATCGTCGCGCCGCCGCTCACGAAACCGAACAGCCCGTGCGCGCCGAGCGCAGACGTTATCGTATGACCTTTTCCGTCGAATATTCCGCAGAATCCGTTTTTGCCCGTAAATCTGACGTTGCCAACGGCGGAAAACGCGTCGAGCGTTATATCGTTCTTCAGTTCGTAGTATCCGTAATTTCTCTCCGTCGTTACGGTAAGAACCTCTTTCAGTTCTTCGGCGGTCGTAATGTACTTCGTTACGACCAATACGGGAACCTTAACGGTTTTTCTTCCGTCGGAGGTATTAACAGTGACAGTCAGTTCCCTTTCTCCGTAAACGCCCGCAAGATCGCCTCCGTTTATCGCCGAAAGCGAAGTTCCGAGGTCTGCACCGTTAAAAGAAATTCTTTCGACAGAGTCGTAGCGGATATTGCCGAGATTGACGGTATTGTCGGTTTTTGCGACTTCGATAACCTGCCTTTCTCCGTCGATGTACACAACGTCGTCCGCAGTATAGTCGGAAAGCATTATCCTTTTTATATTTTCAATATCGCCGTGCGATACGCCGATATAATCGGTTAAAAAACTTTCGATCGCATAGGAAAGCGGCTTACCGTCTTCGCCGTAATTGCTTTTTATCGCATTGAGCAAGGCTCCGAACGCAATGAAATTGTCGTAGTTGTTCTGCATTACGCCGATTTCAGTAAACGCGCCGTCTTTCAACGCACTTCTGTACCTTAAACCCGAAACGGCGGAAAAGCTTGTCAATTCGTAATCTCTTATAAGATCGCTTTCGCCGACGCCGAGCAATCCGTTGACGAGAAACGCAACCGTACCGGTTCTGTCCGCGCCTGCGTTGCAATGCATATAAACGGGATAGTTGTTTTCGTCGGCAAGTACTTCAAATACGGTTTTAATCGAACGTTTCATCGCGTTTTCGTTGCGCACCGCATTGCCCGTGGCATACGCTATGCGACGAGCGTCGTTTTTATTGTCTTTCGTATCGCTTTTTGTGTTTCCGTCGTTCGGCAAAGCATTCCATACCAAAGCGTCGAGAATATCCGTATACTGACCGACGGTACACTTATAATAAGGATAAGACGCGTCGATATAATTTTCGGTCTGATCGGCATCGTCCTTGCCCTGCGTTCTGAAATCTATTTCCGTTCTGATTTTCAGATCGTTCTTAAAGGTATTTAAGCCGTCTTCGGTTAATTTGTTATTCCCCCAACTGCCGTAACCGTTAAGTTGATTTCCGCGATAGAGTTTACCGTAATTCACAACCGCGTTACCTGCCTGCCAGCCGCCCATATCTCTGACGTTGGACGTCCCGTCGGCATAAATCATACGAACGGGAAGATTTTCCGTGGTAAAACTCGACACGTCCGACGTATCGTTCTGCTTATTCCCTTCGACTTTCCAATAGTAAGTCGTCGACGGTAACAGATTATAAACCTCGATTTCGTTTTGCAAGCCCGAAACGACATACGTTTTCGCATCTTCAAAGCCTTTGTTGTCGGCAAGATACAAAGTGTATTTTACGCTTCCGTTGCCGCCCCACGCAAGCCTTACGGGCAACGCACCGCAATCTTCGGCAAGTTTAGTTTCAGGCAACGCGGCTATCTGCTCTTCGGTCGTGGCTGCCGAAAGATACGCTCTGACGGTATCGGCAACGATTTTGACGCTGCCGGCATCGGAAATCGTTTCCAGGACGATTTTACCGTTTTCATTTTCGCCGGAATTCCCCGAATCGTCGGAATCGTCGTCCGGCCAATCGTCGTCTACGGAATCCGAAGACGAAGAATTATCTCCCGAAGAATCGTTCGATCTGATTTTGCAACTTGCGAAACACATCAACGCAATCGACATAAACAAAGCAAGTATTACGAGAATAATCGTCTTACACGTTTTTAACGATTGCGAACCGCCCGATAAAGTTTTGTTTTTCATCTTTCCTCCGTCACCGCATTATCTCGGCTTATCAATTTCCATTTAAGAGGATTTCCTCGTTGAAAACGAGGAAAGGGGTATACCCCTTTCGTTTAATCGTTATCGCGCCTCACGGCACCGTAAAAAGAGTATAATTCACCCCATCCTTTTACCCTTGAATTATAACACAAGCAAAAAATATAATCAATATTAAATTTTGCATAAAAATATTGCATTTCTTGCAGAAATATGTTATAATTCGGTTATGGTAACAAAAAACTTACAATACGATCATATAATAACGAAATCGGAACCGGACGACGCAAATTTCAAACCTCATTTTCATAATGTGTACGAATTGGAATATATATTCAATATCGAAAACGGAGAATTCGCTTTCGGGCACAATAAATATGCGGTTAAATCGGATACGCTGATCGTTTGCCCGCCGATGTCGATACACAATATGTGCATCCTGAACGGTCAGGAATTCGACAGAATAGTAATCAGGTTCAACGATGAATTTTTAGGCGACGATCTGACGGAGATACTGAATTCGGCCTACGCAATCTATGCGTTCAACGACACGGATTCGATTAAACAACTGTTCCATCTGCTTAAAGAAAGCGAAAAGGTTTTTACCAAAGATGAATTCGCTTATATCGCCGAATATTATATAAAGATAATAATCACCGGTCTGAAATATTCCGACACGTCGATAAAGGCGCAGGAAACAGGTACGGCAAACGACATCATCAACGATATTCTGAAATATATAGACGACAATATTACCCGGAATCTTAACGCGGAGATAATTTCAAAAGAATTTCTCGTAAGCACGTCATGGCTGTTGCATAAATTCAAAGAGTACGTCAACGTAAGTCTTAAAAAATACATAAATCAGAAAAAACTGATTTATATCGAAAGACTTATAAAAGCAGGGCTGCCGATCAACAAAGTAATAGAGTCGTGTTCGTATAACAGTTATGCGACGTTTTTCAGACAGTATAAAAAATACATGCAGAAAACCCCTACCGAATCCAAAGGAAAAAAGAAAGAAAAATAACGAAAACCGAAGGTAAATTTCATCGCGGGCGTTTCCGCAATCGCGGAAAATAAAAATCAGGATGATAATTTTTGACAAAATTTCATTCTGGTTTTTATTTTTTATCTCCGATTTTTTATTTTATTGACCCAAATTGCAGAAAATGCCGTTTTTACGTCGAGTTATATATCAATCGTATGTTCGCACCGTGATATTTTTGTCAATGTGGGAGAAAAAAACTAGACTTAAAAATTTATTAAGCGTATAATATAATTTGAACTTTGCGTGCGCACATTATTATATGCATGCCAGACAAGAGTAAAACGAACCGTGGTCTGACGACGTATTTTAGACT
>USHO01000009.1 GCA_900554485.1 uncultured Eubacteriales bacterium | reverse complement strand
CGGCGCGCAATGCGGTTGTCAGGCTGAAGTCGGCGTCGCGTGCGCAATGGCATCGGCAGCCGTCGCTCAACTCAAAAACATGGATCTAGATCAGATAGAATACGCCGCGGAAATAGCGATCGAACATCATTTGGGACTGACGTGCGATCCGATTTGCGGGCTTGTGCAGATACCGTGTATAGAGCGTAACGCCGTTGCCGCGCTCAGGGCTCTGAACGAAGTGACGCTCGCGTCGTTTTTAACCGACACCAGAAAAATAGCGTTCGATACGGCGGTTAAGACAATGTATGAAACCGGCAGAGATTTAAGAACGGGTTATCGCGAGACAGCCGAAGGCGGGCTTGCAAAGATTTACGAGGCTGAAAAATAATGTATACGGTTATACTCAAGAAAAACGAAGAAAATAAAATTCTCAACGGTTATCCGTGGGTGTTCGCCAACGAAGTGCAACGCATAGAGGGTAAAGACAAGCAGGGCAGCGTCGCCGAAATACGCAGTTTCGACGGCAGATACGTCGGAAAGGGATTTATCAATCATCATTCAAAAATAATAGTACGCGTCCTTACTCTGAAAAACGAAGAAATCGACCGTAATTTTTTTGAAAGTCGGATAAAAACCGCCGTCGCTTATCGTACCGAACTCGGCTACGACGACAATTATCGCGTCGTGTTCGGCGAATCCGATCTGCTCCCCGGGCTTATAGTCGATAAATACGGTGACAGGTTGTCGGTGCAATTTCTTTCGCTCGGTATGGAGAATATCAAAGCCGATATAATCGATATTCTAGTCGGAATATTTTCACCGAAAGGCATTTATGAACGCAGCGACGTTCAGGTAAGAGAAAAAGAGGGGTTACCGCTTAAAAAAGGATCGGTATACGGCGACGAAGAAACGAAAGCGTTAATCGTCGAAAACGGACTTAAAATGATAGTCGACCTTGAAAACGGTCAGAAGACAGGGTATTTCCTCGATCAGAAAGAAAATCGCGACGATCTCAGATTTTACGTTAAAGATAAACGCGTGCTGGACTGTTTCTGTAACGAGGGCGGATTTTCGCTCTGCGCGAAAAAATACGGGGCGAAAGAAGTCGTTGCGGTCGATATAAGCAAGACGGCGATAGAACTCGTCGAACAAAACGCCGCGCTTAACGGGCTGAATATTACAACCCGTGTCGCCGACGTATTCGATGTTTTGCGCGAATACCGTAAATCCGGCGAAAAGTTCGGTGTGGTCGTACTCGATCCGCCGGCGTTCACAAAATCGAGCGATACCGTTAAAGAAGGATATAAAGGGTATAAAGACATTAACGTCAATGCCTTGAAAATCGTCGAAAAAGGCGGTTATCTCGTAACGTGCAGTTGTTCGCAGCACCTTACGTTGCCTCTGTTTATGCAGATGATTAAAGAAAGCGTATTTGAAAGCGGAGTGCGTGCTAAACTTATAGAACTCAGAACGCAGGGCAAAGACCACGCATCGTTTATCGGATATGACGAGGGACTTTATCTTAAAGTCGCCGTAATAAAAGTCGTCTGACGGTAATATTTATGAAAGAGAAACAAAAGAGGAAGAAAGTTCATAGTCCTTTCAGAAATTTCTTGTATAAAATTTCCAGAAACGGATTTTTCTATGCCGCGCTGACTCTTGTTATCGCGACTTGTTTCATAATCGGCGTAATCGTCAACAAAGATGCCGGTAAAATCGAAAATTTACCCGATACGACTAAAAATTCGACGGTTCGGATCGACGAACTCGACAATCTCGAAGTCTGTTTTCTTGACGTGGGGCAAGGCGACGCCACTTTGATAAAATTCCCCGACGGTAAAACAATGCTTATCGACGGCGGCAGAACCGGCGCGGATACCGAGCGTATCCTCGATAAATATCTTACCGACGAAAACGGCGACAAATTGACGATAGATTATTGCGTTGCTACGCATTCCGACGAAGACCACGTCGGATCGCTCGGTTACGTCTATAAAAACTATACGGTGCTTAATTCTTTCCGCCCGTACGTCAAAGCGTTGACCTCCGATGTCTCCGACGGTTTTAACGACGGAAAGATTATTAAAGATACGCCGTCCGACGCATACGGCGATTATGTCGCCGCGGCGGAAAAAGAAAAATGCTATTACGAATATTTCGACGATTCAAGCGATTTTACGAATACGGTTATATGCGGTGACCAAACTTTTACATATTCCGTCGATTTTGTTCTGCCCTATGCCGCGAAATATACCGATTTTGAAAAGTTTGACGATTCAAATGATTTTTCGGCGGTAATCGCCGTATCTTATGCCGATAAAAGAATTCTTTTATGCGGCGACATGGGTAAGGACAGAGAGACCGATATTCTGAACGCTTATAAAACCGATCCGATTCGCATGAAATGCGACGTCCTCAAAGTTGCGCATCACGGCAGCGAAAATTCGTCGGGCAGGGCATTTATCTCCGCAGTCGATCCCGATTACGCCGTTATATCGTGCGGACTTGAAAATTCTTACGGTCATCCGTCGAAAAAGGTGGTCGACGAACTCCTCGGCAAAGCGACGATTTACCGCACGGATATGCAAGGAGTTATAAAACTGGTTATAACCGCCGATCCGTCAGACGACATTGCTTTTTCCGTAGAATGCGATAAAAACGATGATTATCTGTATTATTCTCCTGCGGAGTATGCTCCGTATATAAATATTATAAAAGGTAATAAAAAACGATGAAAAATATTTGCGTGCTTGGCTCGGGCGCATGGGGAACGGCTATTTCCTGCGTTCTTGCCGAAAACGGACATTCGGTTAAAATCTACGGGATAGATCCGACCGAGGTTGCCGATATAAACGATAACAGGCGGAATTCAAAGTATATTTCCGCAACGATACCCGACGGAGTGAGTGCGTCGACCGATTTCGATAACGCGGCGAAAGGCGCGGATATAGTCGTTCTTGCCGTGCCGTCGTTCGCGATAGAAGATACGGTTTTGAGAGTTTTGCCATACCTTACTAACGATACGATAATAGTCAATCTTGCTAAGGGTTTCGACGAAAAGACAAAATTGCCGCTCGGCGAAGTGATAAGGCAGACACTGCCGCAGGAAAAGCGTAAAAATGTGGTCTCTATGCTCGGTCCCACGTTTGCCGTAGAAGTTGCAGAAAAACAGTTTACGACGATCACCGCAAGTTCGCGCTGTCGTAAAACGTGCAGAGAAGTGCAACATATTTTTTCGACGCCGTATTTCAGAGTATACGTCAATACCGATCCCGTCGGGGCGGAATATTGTTCTGCGCTAAAAAACGTGGTTGCAATCGCTTGCGGCATAGCCGACGGACTCGGTTATAAAGTTAATACGAGGGCGGCTTTAATCACGCGCGGACTTGCCGAAATAAGAGGGTTTGTCAAACGCCTCGGCGGAAACGAAAGCACTTGTTACGGATTGACGGGCGTCGGAGATCTTACGCTTACATGTTCAAGCGAGACTTCCAGAAATTATGCCGCGGGCGTTAAAATAGGCGAGACGTCTTTCGCCGAATTCAGAAAGACCAATTCAAAGACGGTCGAGGGCGTTTTCGCTTGTCAGATTGCATACGAACTCGCCGAAGAATACGACCTCGACGCGCCGATAGTCGATTTCGTGCACGCCGTTATGCATGAAGAAAAAGACGTAAAAGACGAATTTGAAATATTGAAATTGCGGATAATCGGCGAAGAGTGATGAACGATAACTTTAACGCTACAAATTCTGCCTCCGTGTTTTTTTGTTCCGACGGCAGCGTTCCGTTCCCGTCGACAGTGCCTGAAGAACGAGCGAAAGAATTGTCTTCGATCGGAAATGCGACGGTAAAACGTGAGAAAGAGGCGGTATGGGGGTTATTGATCGCGGCGATCGGATCGCTCGGAATGAATCCCGATGACGTTACTTTTGGACGGACGGAAAACGGTAAGTGGGTTTGCGATAAATTCTTTTTTTCGCTTTCGCATTCTCACGGCGCGGTTGCCGTGGCAATATCGGATAGCCCGTGCGGAATAGACATTGAAAAACGCTCAGAATTTATGCGCAAATGCACAGATAAGACGTTTTGCGATAGATTGCAAAGAAAAATCGCGGCAACCGATTCGTCGTTTGAAACCCTCATTAAGACGTGGACTGCCAAAGAGACAGAATATAAGCGTATCGGCAGCGGCGGTTATTATCCCGCCGGAATACTTATTGACGAAACAAAGATACGACATATAGAAATCGGCGATTTTCTTCTGTGTGTGTCATGTAATAATCCGCAGGCGGTTCGGATAGGGATTTTCTCCGACGGACGGATTTCCGAAGACTATCTGACATCGGATTTTTCACGATGAAAATTCATATAAAAAAGGCGAGTGCAGGGCAAAATCCGAACTCGTCTTTTATAATGTCTTCCAGATATTTTCCATTTATTTTCCGTAACCGTTATCGTCTGATTTATTGAGTTTTTGACGTGATGAAACTTTATTTGCCGGCGTTTCGGTAATATCCTTGACTTTTCGGGGCGATTAAGTTAATATTTACATATATAAAGAAGATTTGTCGGGGAGTTTATGGCTCAGATCGGGAGAAGACAAGAATATATCCGCGCGTCGAATATAAAAGTTATTATGAGGACGATAAGAAACGGCGGCAAAACTTTTGCGGAACTCGAAGAGATTACGGGGCTTTCTAATGCCGCGGTTTTTAAGATAGTATCCGCCATGACCGAATCGGGTATGGTTTTAAGAACTCAGTTGCCGTCAACCACGGCGGGGCGCCGCGCCGAGATAATTACGCCTAATCCCGCATACGGCTATTTCGCGGTCATATTGGCGCACAGCGACGTTTTAACCGTAACCGTAAACGATTATATCGGCGAGAGTATATATAAAAAGGAATACGAAACGGGCTACGTCGTAAAACGCAATGTGATAGATTCGGTGATAAACGACCTTAAAAAGTTCAGAAAAAAGTTAAACCACGTCGTGTTCGTATTTGCGGGTAAATACAACAGTAAAAAAGACGAATTCGTGTTCGCCGAAAAGTTCAGAGAGTTTTACGGCGAACGTTTCGCGGCGTATCTCGAAAGCAGGCTCGGAATACCCGTCGTGATGCAAAACGACATGCCTGCGGCAATGCAGTCCGCGATCGAAAAGACATCTACACCCGACGATTTTATCTTTTTATATATCGACGAGGGCGTCGGCGGCGGGTTCGGGTTCAATAGGAAAGTTTTCAGCGGCGAACACGGTATGGCGGGCGAGTTCGGCTTTTTCGGAATGAACCCCATTGATGCGACGGATTTCTTTCCCGACGCGAAGAGTAAGATTTTTTCTACCGAACTTTCGATGAAAGTGATATCCGACAGATATATAAAAGCGACGGGCGAAAGAGAACTTAATTATGCGGACGCAAAAGAGCGGTTTATAGCCGATTGTTTAAGAGGAAACGAACTTGCTATAAAAATTCTGGACGAATCCGTGGCGGTAATGGGCAGGATATTATGGAGTTTAACCGAACTTCTCGACGTTTCAAACATAATTTTCGACGGAGAAATCGTGCGCATTAGCGGCCCGGTAAAGGCAAAACTCGATGAGATGTTTCTTAAAAGCCCGACTTACTCAAAAATCGACGTAAACTTCATTACGGACGCGAACGCGATATACAACGGCGCGGTCGCAACGGGAATAAAGACGTTTGAAAACTACGTTTAGTATAAAATATCAGCCGACGGCTTGTAACCGTCGGTATTTTTATTTACAAAATTCTATTGTGAAATTTTTGTAAAGAGTATTGACAAATTCGGAAAACGGTGATACAATAACTTTGTTAGAAAATAGGTTAGTTTTGTTTTTACCTAATAAACTAACAAAGTTAATTTTCAAAATCAGCGATAAAAGCTGTAAAAATGAGGAAATTATAAGGAGGCAAAAATGAAAAGTTTTCTTAAACTCAAAAAATTGACGGCTGCCGCGCTTGCGTGCGTCGTCGTAGCATCGTGTCTTACGTCTTGCGGCGGCAAGAATCCGACGGAAGGCGAATCGAAGATTACGATAGGATATTTCGAGGGGGAATTTCTTGACGTTCACTGGAAATCGTGGGAAAAACTCTATAACAATGCTCATCCGGATGCCAAAATCACGCTTGAACTCGAAGGCGATCCCGCGTACGGTTCTTCGATTGAAAACCTTTTGAGTACCGGGCAGGTTCCCGACATAATGGTTGCGCCTATGAGTTGGAGAAAGTATGCCTCTAAAGGTTGGCTGGAACCGCTTGACGATGTGTACTCTTCGTCTTTCGATAACGGTATGACGCTTGAGGGCGCGCTCAACGATGAAATCAAAGACAATATCAAATATAATAACGAGTATTATTCCGTTCCGTTTTCCGAATATATGACGGGTATAGTCGTTAATAAGGGATTTTTCGACGAACAGGGTTGGGATATTCCCGAAACTATGGACGATATGCTCGATATCATCGCTAAAATCGCAGACTTGCCCGAGAATAAGAACGCGAGTACCGACGACGATATCTATCCTTTCACATGGTCGGGCGTAAACGCGGCGTACTACTGGAATTACAGCATGAATACATGGTGGGCGAATTACGGCGGAATCGAAGAAATCAGAACTTTCAAGCAAATGGAAAGTCCGTCGGTATATAAGACTACTGCGAGAGAAAAAGCCGTCGACGCTCTTTTGACGCTTATCGGCGGTAACGGTGCGCCTAAAAACAGCGGTAGTTCGCTCGGTGCCAATCTTACCGACTCGCAGATGGATTTTGCCAACGGCAAAGCGTTGATGACGCCCAGTGCGTCATGGCTCGAAACGGGTATTAAAGAAGTTGTTCCCGAAGGTTTTGAAATGGCATTGATTGCTCCGCCGACCATAGCGGGCGGGTCTGACGAAAAGAATCTTTACGGACATGTCGACGAATGGCTCGTTATACCCAAAGACGCCGAAAACAAGAGCGCGGCAAAGAAATTCGTTTCGTTTATTTTCAGCGAAGAAGGACTTCTGGATTTCTTTGAAAAGACTAATACCACGAGTACTTTCAAGGTGGATTACACGAAAGCGAACACGTCGCAACTTTCCGAATTTTCTAAGAGCGTTCTGTCGCTGCGTATGAACAATAACATTTTTTATCGTGAAAGCAGTTCTCCGCTTATGGCGGCGGGAATAGCGAATTTCTGGCAGTACAAACAAGTTACCGAAATGGTAACTCAGGGGCAGACGGCGGCGCAGATAGTCGACTACGATTATAACAGCGTAGTTAAAGACTGGTCTTACTGGCAGACGCAGATTTAAGGGGGAAGATTTTATGAAAAAAAAGATTTTTGCCGTCGCCATGGCGGCATGCATAACCGCGCTTACGGGTTGTACGTCCGGCGGCGGCAGCCAAAATGGCGGGAAAACTATTCCTACCGGTATGCCGGATTATTCGGCGTATGAAACTCAGAAAGTGATGTGGATAGGCGGCTGGAATCCTCCGCCGCCGAAACATATTACTTCGGAATACGATGAAACTTACGATTTTCAGACGCTCGAACGCTATCGGGAGATGGCGGACTGCGGTATAAACGTAGGGTTGTGCGTATACGAAGAAAAGACTAATTATCCCGAAGAATTTTATAAAGCGTTGGATCTGGCCGGTGAGGTCGGAATGAAATTACTCGTTATGGATTACGACGTCCGCCCCGAAATTTACGACGCGAACACCACGGCGGAAGATTTGAAACGCAAAACCGCTTCATATAACGAACATCCCGCATTTTTGGGTCATCACGCTTTCGATGAACCTAACGTAGAACAATTCGACAGCATCGGCGCGCTTAAAAAGGTGTACACCGAAGCCTTCCCCGGTAAGAATTATTTCGTCAATCTATTCCCGTCGTATTCTTCGTCGGGCAGTCTCGGTACGTCTTCGGGTTATGAGTATTATTTCCAGAACTATATAGACATGGTTTCGCCCGATCTGCTTTCGGTTGACTATTATCCGCTTAAAGGCAGTGCGTCGCGCCCGGTTTTGTATACGGGGCTTTTGAGCAATTACGAACTCTACGCCGAAAACGCCAAACTTTACGATATACCGTTCTATGCGTTTATAGGAACGACGGGCGTTACAAATGCTATTCGTCAACCGAGTATTTACGATCTGAGATTTATGGTAAACGCCGCACTTATGTTCGGAGCGGACGGAATCAATCATTTCACCTATTGGTGGCCGTACGAACTTGGTGCCGAAACCGATTTGACTCATGCGATGATTCGAGGCGACGGAACGGTCACTCAACTTTATCAAGATAGCAAAACGGTCAATCACGAAGTATTGAATTTCGATCACGTTCTTATGTCTTACGACTGGCAGGGGATAATGCTCAATGTAGGCACTCTGTCCGAAGGCAAGGTAAGTTCGTCGTTCAAGGCGGTGAAACACGCTGTCGAAAAACACGACCGTATCAAAACAATCGAAAGCGAAAGAGATCTCGCGATAGGCATATTCGAAGACGCATCCGGTTACGACGGTTTCTATATGTTAAACTACGAAAACCCCGGGTATACCGATCGTAAAAACAAGATAACCGTTACCTTTAAGAATGC
The DNA here is from genome assembly GCA_900554485.1 of uncultured Eubacteriales bacterium. Taxonomy (GTDB): domain Bacteria; phylum Bacillota; class Clostridia; order Christensenellales; family Borkfalkiaceae; genus UBA10281. Next base: position 16,266 of record USHO01000009.1, on the reverse strand, counting down.
CGATAAGGCGGTTATCTACTATCGCGGTGAGGCTACTACGGTAGACCTTAATAACGGCACATTTACTTACGAACTCGAAGCGGGCGACGCGATTTTCGCTATACCGGTAAAGGGATAAAATTATGACAGATAAAAACGTCAACGCGGGTTTCAGTGCGGAAACCGAAACCGAACGAGCCGTAACTTTCCGTAAAAACGGTCGGTACAGAAACGGGAAAACGCAGAGAACGCTGTTTATAATTCTCTTTTTGGCTTATCCGATTATAAACTGGCTCGTATTCTTTCTCTACGTCAATATCGACTCGATTAAACTCGCGTTTCAGACCTGGAGCATAAGCGAGGGTAAGTACGTCAACGTAGGTTGGGTGAATTTTGAAAGAGTGCTGAAGTCTTTCTTCTCGGCGGATTCGCACCCGCAGTACAGATACGGCATAAGAAACTCTTTACTCATATTTATATGGAACACTTTCGTAATATTGCCGATATCTCTGCTTTGCGCGTATTACTTTTATAAAAAGGTATGGGGTGAAAAGTTTTTCAAGGTGGTGTTCTATCTTCCGTCGATTATAATGCCCGTTGCGTTGTGTATGCTTTTCTCGTTCATGTTCAGCACAAATTACGGTCCCGTAAACGCAATGCTCAAAGCAATGGGGTTAGGCAACGTTATACCCGTAAACGGTTGGTTCGGAGACCCGAAAACCTGTTTTATGATGGTGCTTTGGTTTTCGTTGTGGTCGGGTATCGGCTATAACGTAATTATGGTGGCGGGGTCTATGGCAAGAATTCCGCCCGAAGTAATCGAGGCAGGCAAGATAGACGGAATAACGATGACCAAAGAATTTACGAGGATAATCGTTCCGCTAACCATGCCCACTATATCTACTATGTTCATGATGGGTATAGCGGTATCGTTCTCTTACTTTTTGCCCGCGCAACTGCTTACCAACGGCGGACCTTCGGGCGAAGGGTATACGATAGCATACCTTATCACGAACAGAGTTTCGAGCGGCAATTTAAGTGAGGCTGCGGCTATCGGCTGGTGCGCGGCTATCGTCGGAACGCCACTCGTATTATTAGGCAAATTTTTGATAGACAAACTCGTCCCCGACGTAGAATTTTAAGGAGTGAAAATGAAAATAAAAACGAAAAAATCTTTAGCGACGGTATGCGCGGCTTGTATGGTCGCGGCAGTGATTTTCCCCGGTGTTTACGGCGCGAAAGCGGCGAACGAAAAAGTTACGGTAATAAAAGACGATATAACCATGACAACGCTCACGGGAGGGGACTGGCAGGTAAAAGACGGTACTAAAATATCGTACAGATCGTCCGGCGGAACGACCGTTAAACTCGGCGGTTACGAAACTGCCGGCAATAACGTCAACTGTTTCGCGACAAAGACTTCCGTTAAATTTGCCGACGACGAAGATTTAATGGCAGAATACGATGTTCTTGGCGTAACTTCCGGCAGCGTTCACTTCGGAGTTATGCAGGGTAGAAATTTAAGCGATACTTCGGCATGGGATTATAACTACGGATACGTTAATACGTTCGGATATTATGCGGGCACAGGATCTAAGTCTTTCACGTTTGAAAGCGCATCAGCCGATTATAAATTCCCCGATGTATACGAAAACGGCGCGTGGGTAAAGGCGACGAATGGCAACCTCGATTTAACGGGCGATAATTCGTACAGAATAAGACAAGTATATCGCAGCGCGGCTACGGGTGAAGAAGACGCGATAGAAATTTACGTCGCGCCTTTGTCCGATAGCGGAATATATGACTGGAATGCCGAAAACGTAAAGCGTTACAGAGTAACGGCGGACCATGTAGCGGCGGCTAATGCCAACGGATTTCAGAATTTTAATATTGGCGACGGTTACGTCGGAATAAACGTCGAAGACGTAGGCGTCAACAGCGGCGGCGGAGTGATTTTGGACAACGTTAAATTTTCTAAAATTTCTTCCGACGGTTATGATATCAAATCTGTAATAGCGCAGACGGACTTTGAAGATAAAAAACTTCCGTCGTCGTTGACTGTGTACGGTCTTAATACGAGAAGTTGTATGTCGTATATATACTTTTCGGACGTAAATTTTAACGGTACTAAGAGCGACGATTTGTTGTTCTCGACGAAGAAAATTACGGTTGATGAAAAAGCGGATAAAATTCTTGAAGGCTCGTTCGACATCTGCGTAAACGAGAATACCGAAAACGGGTTTATCGGAGCCGCTTTCGGGCTTGAAACCTCAAACGTTTATAATCCTGCCGCATTGACGGCAGGCATAGAACTCGTAAACGGAACGGCGAAAGCCGTGTTTAAGTGCAACGGCGCGACGATTGCGAGCAGCGACGAAGTAGCATTTGCTTATGGCGAATATCAGAGCATTTCCGTTTCTGCTGTGCAGACCAACGGCAATGCGGACTTAACTCTCGCTTTTAGGGATAAATGCGTTACCGCAACGGTAGAGAGCGGTGCCGTGGCGGGATATTTTGCGTATGGTAATTTTTCGGATAACGCGGCTGAATTTTATATCGATAACATCTCGGTAGAACGCTACGTTTACGCCGAATCGGCAGGTAAAAATTTAACCGCCGATTTTAACGAAAACGCGGTAAGCGACGATTGGTTTTATCAATCGGGCAGTTCGGTAGCGTTAAGCAACGATATTCTGCCGAACGAAGAAGGCGTTACCTATACGAGAAATACCGCCGATTGCGGTCTAAAATTTGAAAACGGAGCTCTTCGTTTCGACAGAACGGGCGACTCGGCGATGTTCGGACCGAAACGTTCTTACGGCGACTGGCAGTTTAAGTTCGATTTACTTCAATATCAATACGAACCCACGAGCAGCACAGAGGGCGACGTAACCGTGTGGACGCCGCAATCGATGTGGTTCGGTTTCTCTTTCCATAAAGGTTCGTATAAAAGCACTTTCGCGGCAGGATCCGTTTACAGCCTTATGATGGGCAGGAAAAAGGCTGCCGACCCGAATAAATCGTTTCTGACCCTTTTCGGCTGGAATATTCCGTCGTATAACGGCTCGGTCGAAATTTCCGTCGATGCGCCCGTGAATGCGCCGATTTCGATCAGGGTTACCGCGGTAAATTCGACGGTAACCGTCGAATTCAAACTCTTAAATGAGAATGACACGGAGTGGAAACCCGTAGTTTCGTTCGGTGATACCGATACCGCAGGTTATATGTCTTTCAGTTCGACCAACTGGACCAATTTTACGGTGGATAACGTTTCGGTTAAAAATCTCGATAAATACTATGAAGAAGGCAATTACCCCGACCTTGTAATTTCGGGCGACAGCCGACAGACCTTTAATGCGGCGAACCCGGAAGATCTGATTTTCGACTTAAACGTCGGTAAATATACTTTTGAAATTCTCGGCTCTAAAATAACCGAAAAAGATTATATCGTAGACGAAATAAACAATACGATTACGATAAAGAAAGAATTTTTACAGAAATTCCCGTCGGGTACGCGCAACTTCTATATCCGTAACCAGTTCGGCGAGGAATTAAGGGTAGTTATCGATATTAAAAATGACGGTTCGTCGGGTGAGACCGCTAAAAAGAGCGGTTGCGGCTCGTCGGTCGGTATATCTGCGATATCGCTGCTTGCCTTGCCCGTGGTGTTCTTCGTTGCGGATAAAAGACGGAGGAGCAAATGAAAAGACCTAAAAACGAACGGATAACGCTTACGATAGTATTCGTTATATTCGTTTTGTACGCAATATCGCTCATATATCCGTTCGTTATGATGTTTTATAACAGTTTTAAGTCTTCTGCGGACTTTTTCAAGGATATATGGTCGTTGCCGGATAATCCCACTACGGTGAACTATAAAGCCGTGTTTGAGTATAAATTCGCTAAAACAGGTATTTTCGGCATGTTCTTAAACAGTGCGATTCTCGTAACGGGCGGAGTCGGCATAGGCATACTTCTTTCGTGTATGACTTCGTATATCATAGCGAAATATCCGTTTAAGGGTAGTAAGTTTATTTATACTATGGTCGTCATCTGTATGATGATTCCGACAACCGGTTCGCTTTCGGCGACGTATAACCTTATGTATAAGTTGAAATTGCTCAACAAATTTTCGGGTAACTTCCTTATGCAGGGCGGTTTCGGAGCGGTATTTCTGTACTTATACGCTTACTTTAAGTCGGTTTCATGGACTTATGCCGAGTCCGCTTTTATAGACGGTGCGGGACACACCAGGGTGTTCTTTCAGATAATGCTTCCGCAGGTTATCGGCGGGGTGGTGGCGTTCTTCCTTATCTCGTTTATAAGCGCATGGAACGATTACTTCTCGCAGTATCTGTTTATGCGCGCAAAACCTACGATAGCCGTAGGATTGCAAATGATAGTCAACAAATATCAGAGCAAAAACAACTGGCCTACGATTTTCGCGGCAACCACGGTAGTAATTATTCCGACGTTGATTTTCTTTGCGATATTCAGCAGAAAAATCATGGAAAACACTTCCGTCGGCGGAATAAAGGGATAAAATGAATTTATAGTCGGAAGACTTAAAATTATAAAGGAGAATGATGAAAAAACTTAAAACAATGCTTATCGCGTGTCTGTGCGCGGTAACAACCTTCGTAACTTTCGGAGCGGTTAAGTCTGCAACCGCCGCCCGCGCAGACGATGCGACGACGGACTATATCTATAGAGATACGACCGTTGCATCCGTTTCGGTCAATGATGCGTTGACTACATATCCGAGGCTTGAACTTACGGGTACGGACTTCAAAGACAGTAATGGTACATACAACAAAGGTAAAGATTATACCACCGTTAATAGTCTTAATACTTTTACGAAAATAAAAGTCGACGGAATTGCCGCAGGTTCGGTTTGGGACGGAAATATCACCGATCCGTATCTTAATATGTACGATAATTCGGTAGACAGATTTGCGTTCAAATTTACAGATTTTCCTACTGCAACCGAAATCGTAATCGAAGAAGGTTGCGAATTTCCGTCCTATGCGCTCTGGAGCGGGACGGGCGATAAAATCGTCTATAAAACGACGGAAACATCGACCTTCAAAAAGGTGGACGGCGTATGGGTAAAACAAGTTTCCGATAATTTTCGCTATATAGATACCGTCGTTACGTCGCTTACGGCTATAGACGGTTGGGACGCGATGGGCTTTATGTGGTTTAATTTGTCGGTTTGCGACTATGCGGGAGCCGACAAATACGATAAAGGTAAAAATTATACTTACATAAACGCGCTTAACACGTTGTCGCATATAAAAGTCGGTGAAACGGCAGTCGGCGGTGAGTGGAATAAAGATACAAGCGATCCGTATATCAATCTTTACGCAAACAATGCGTTTACGTTTAAGTCTGCCGCTTTCGTTTCCGCTACGGAAATAACCGTCGAGGCGGGTTGCGAGTTTCCCTCTTACGCTCGTTGGAATGTAGGTTCGAGCGTTGTTTACAGAACTACCGAAGACGTTACTTTCAGAAAGGTGAACGGCGCTTGGTATAAGGTTTATACTGCGACGTTCGTAGACGAAACCGGCAACGAACTCGGCAAAGCGACTTTTACCACTGCGGACACTGCATTGACTTATCCGACTTACGAGGCGGACCCCGCGTATGATTACGCGTGGAAAAACAACGAAATCAAAGCCGAAGATATTACCGTTACGCTTACCAAAGCCATTAAGACTTTCGACGTAATTATCGGCGAGACTGCGGCTGTTAAATATAATTACGGTTCTAAAATTACCGCACCCGCCGAAGAGCCGACCAAAACGAAAGACGGCTACACCGTTACTTTCGACGGTTGGTATAACGGCGATACGAAGTGGAACTTTGAAACCGATACGGTTACGAGTAACGTAACGCTCGTTGCGAAATTTAACGAAACTATTAACACTTATAACGCGAAGTTGATACTTTGCGACGGAACGGAAAAAGATATTGTCTATACGATAGAAAACAGAACCGAAAAACTTGCCGAAACGAGAGAGTTTCTCGGTACTACCAATGCTCAATATACTTATACTAACGATTTACCGACCGAACTTCCGCTGGAAAACGGCAAGACTTATACCGAAACGAGAACGCTCAACGAATACGACGTTAAAATAGGCGAAACGGCTGCAACGAAAGTTGCTTACGGTAGCAAGCTTACCAGACCCGCAGACCCGACCAAAGACATGACCGTTGACAAAGTTTATACTTTCGACGGCTGGTATAACGGCGACACGAAGTGGAATTTCGATACCGATACGGTTAAGGGCAACGTAACTCTCGTTCCCAAGTTTAACGAAACCGCAAGAAAGTATACCGTTACGGTAACTTTCGACGGACTTGAAAAAGATACGGTTACTTTGCAGGTAGAATATAACGGAACCGTTGATTTCTCTGCTTATGCCGAAGACGGATATAATATGACTATCAAAAACGGTGAAACCGAAATTGACGGACTCACCGTAACGGGCGACGTAAACATCACCGTTACTTACGCCAAAAAGCCTACGGCGGATAAAAAAGGTTGCGGCGGCTCGGTAAACGGAGTAATGCCCGTACTTGCGATTTTGTGCCTTGCCGGTGCGGTCGCAGTTATAAAGAAAAAGAGAGTTTAATAAAAACGCAGGGCGGAGCGGCGAATGCCTCCCCGCCCGAAAAAACGGTTTATATGGAAAATTCATCACGGTTCGGCGTAATGCTCGATTGTTCGCGCAACGCCGTAATGAAACCGCAAAAAATCAAAGAGTTTATAGATATTCTCGCAGAAATAGGTTATAATACGCTCGAGCTCTATATGGAAGATACTTACGAAGTAGAGGGCGAGCCTTATTTCGGCTATCTTCGCGGAGGCTATTCGACTACCGAATTAAAAGATCTGGATAAATATGCGGCTGAAAAGGGAATAGAACTTGTGCCGTCGATTCAGACCCTCGCGCACTTCAATAACCTTGCTAAGTTGCCGCATTACGAAGATATCATAGATATCGGCGACATTTTGCTGGTCGAAAACGATAAGACTTACGCGCTTATCGATAAAATGTTTGCGTCGCTTTCAAAAACTTTTACTTCTCGTATCGTAAATATAGGTATGGATGAGGCGCATTACATAGGGCTCGGCAAATATCTCGACGAACACGGATATAAAAATCGTTACGAACTGCTTTTAGGGCATCTTGAAAGGGTTGCCGAAATAGCCGATAAATACGGTTTTATGCTTCATATGTGGAGCGATATGTTTTTCCGTATAGAAAACTGCGGCAAATATTACGGCAAAGACCTTTGCGTTTCAGAAAATCTTTCCGAAAAAATCCCGGCAAACGTCGAACTCGTCTACTGGGATTATTACCATACCGAAACCGAAGATTACGAAACCATGATGAAGGCTCATAAAGCCATTAAAAACGATTTCTGGTTTGCAGGCGGAGCATGGTGCTGGGGTGGTTTTGCTCCTTTCAACGGCTATACGCTTAAATCTATGAAAGCGGCAATGCAAGCCGTAAATAAATTTAATGTCAAAAACGTGTTTATCACTATGTGGGGCGACGACGGCAAAGAATGTTCGTTTTTCGCACTTCTTCCGTCTTTGTACGCCGTTAAACAATATTCACTTGGCATTTTTGACGAAGAAAAAATCGCGGACGGCTTTAAGGCGACGTTCGGTATCGATTTTTACGATTTTCTGCTTCTCGACATTCCGAATTTATTGCCCGTGAAACACGAAGAACTCGAAACCCCGTGCAAAGCATTTTTGTATAGCGACCCGTTTTTGGGGCTGCTCGACGACCTTGCCGAAGAGGAAGGAAAAATCGCCTACGGCGAATATGCCGAAAAATTAACGAAAGCCGCGGGCGTGGCTGGTAAGTACGGATATATTTTTACCGCGCTTTCTTCGCTTTGCCGCGTTTTAGAACTCAAATATAATCTCGGCGTAAGAATCCGTAAAACATATAAAGCGGGCGATAGGGCGGGAATCGCCGATATCTGCTGCGATGTCTCGGAAGTCGTTATACGTTTGAAAAGGTTTTATAAAGATTACAGAAATCTGTGGTATACCGAAAATAAGCCTTTCGGATTTGAAATACAGGATGCGCGTCTCGGCGGACTTTTAATGCGTTTAGAGTCTTGTAAAGACCGCCTTGAAAGTTACGTTAAAGGCGAGATAGAAACGATAGACGAACTTGAAACTCCGATTTTGCCTTATCGCGATAACCCGACGCTGTATTTCAGTATTTACCGTGGGCTTATTTCTCCGAGCGAAATTTGAGATAATGGCTATAACGCGAAAACGAAGGGCAAAATAAAATAAAGTTATAAGAAAAAGGCGGTAAAACAATGTTCTATCGCCTTAAATCGTATATTATTTGGTTTTCTTTATAAATTTTCCGTTTTGACGGGATTTTATAAGCCGGTCGTAAGAAATTTTCTTTTCCGCAACTCTGGTCTTAACGATTATCCCGGCAACGTCTTTTACGCAAATGAAAAGGAACCACGGGTGCGACTGCGGTTCCTTTTGGTGGACACATTGGTAAGATGTCCGAACAATTAACGTAATTATTATCCCGACTATCGGTATCGTCCGAATCGTCGGGATTTTTGCGTTCCGTAAAATTAAAATATATCTCTATTTTATCGTCATACGCATACGCAACCGCAGGTTGCAAAAATAGCAACGCAGAGTTGGTTGCAAAACGTTTTGATTTGTTTTATAATTCTTTTTAAGAAAAAAGGAGTTACAATAATGAGTATTTCCGAAAAAATTTATGCTTTAAGAACTAAAAGGGGCGTTACCCAAGAAGTTTTGGCAGAAAAACTTGCAGTTTCGCGACAATCCGTACAAAAATGGGAGTCGGGCGTAAGTTTGCCGACTATCGATAAACTTATTACCATGGCGACGATTTTCAACGTTTCCATGGATTATCTTTGCGGTAGGGCAGACTCCGCAGTTTCCGACGGCAGGGTAGATAAAGAATACGTCCCCGATTACGGAAAAATGCATTCGTGGGAGTCTTATGCGAAAAGTCTTGAAATCGAATACAGGCAACTCGTCGACGAGGGTAAAGACGTCGAAAACTTAAAGGACCTATTTTCGGCGGTCGAAAAAATGCCGTCGAGCAAACGCAAAGACGAAATTGCCGACTTACTTTTCAAAATAGTCGATTCTTTGCCGATAAAAGGCGATTACGGCTACGTCGAACCTAACGATTACAGCGCGATAAAAACGTTAAGCGACGGTTGTTTCCACAAGGAAACCGCCGCCAAACTTAACGATGAAATCTTGCTTGATAAAGTCAAGGGCGGTTGGTACGGCAGAATTTGCGGTTGTTATCTTGGCAAACCTGTGGAATGTATCCTGATGCCCGACATGAAAAAGATTTTAACCCGTACAGGCAATTATCCTTTGCGCAGATATATCGACCTTGAAGATGTAGAAAAAATAGATTCAAGCGACGTGAGTTTTCCCATAAAACAACGTGCTTACCCGAAGGATTTCAACAAAATGCCGTCCGACGACGACACCAACTATATGCTTATCGCGTATGAAGTGTTAAAGCGTTACGGCAGAGATTTCACTTCGTCGGACGTTGCCGAAGTATGGCTTTCCACGCAGACGAAATATCCGTATTGTACAGCCGAAAGGGTTGCTTATATCAACCTTATCAACGGTTACGTTCCGCCGGAAAGCGGCGAATACAAAAACGCCTATCGCGAATGGATAGGCGCGCAGATTCGTTCCGATTTTTACGGATATATCAACCCCGGCGATCCCGAAACGGCGGCAGAAATGGCATGGCGCGACGCACGCGTTTCTCACGTTAAAAACGGAATTTATGGTTCAATGTGGGTGGCTGCCATGATTGCCGAAGCGTACGTTACCGATGACGTCAAACGCATTATACAAGTCGGACTTTCGCAAATTCCGTCGTCGTCCAGATTACATAAAGCCGTCACAAACATTATTGCCATGCATGAAAACGGCGTATCTGCCGAAAGTTGCATATCCGACGTAAGAACGCGTTGGAACGAAGAGTTCAGTTACAATTGGTGTCATACGATTTCTAATGCCGAAATAGTTACCGCAGCGCTTTTATACGGCAACAAAGATTACGGCAAATCAATATGTATGGCTGTCGGCGCGTGCTTCGATACAGATTGCAACGGCGCAACCGTAGGTTCCGTATTAGGTACGGCTATCGGTTATAACGCCATACCGTCATATTGGAAAGACAGAGTAAACGACACTCTTGAAAGTACGCTTGCCGGTTATGGCAGCGTATCAATCGGCGATATGGCCGAAAAGACGCTTGGTTTTATCAAAAAGAATTAACCGATGTAAAAGGAGGCTTGAAAGCCTCCTTCTTTTTTCATTTTTTTATAACTCCTTTTTTATTTTCTGCCTTTCGGCAGGGGCAAGACGGCATAAGTCGAAACGTTAAAAATGAAAATTTTGTTGCAGTTGAATATGTCAACGACCAAAGATCTTTGAGCGAAAAATAGTGTCGTGAAATAAAAAAGAACCAAACTCTTTATCGAGTCTGACTCTATCTTTATCTGTGAAATGTTTACGCGCTATTTTTCCGTGCCGTTGATATATTCGCTGACTTATGCGACGATAGCCCCAACGAAAGGCAAATAAAGAAGGGACGCTTTTCATAGCGTCCCTTCTTTTGGTAAAATAAAAACTATCCGAATACCGCTTTTCGATACGGCGGTGTTCGGATAGTCCTTTCTTGGTGGAGATAAGGGGATTCGAACCCCTGACCTATGCGTTGCGAACGCATCGCTCTACCAACTGAGCCATATCCCCATAGGAGTGTTCGTCTTGCAGAGAACGCGTATAGTATATCACTTTGTTTTTATTTTTGCAAGAGATTTTCCGTCTGTTTTTCAAAAAAATTCCTTTAATTTTATTATTTGCCCGCAACCCGTTTACTTTTGATAAAAAAAATGATATGCTTATAATGTATCATTATAAGAAGAGGCGATTCTTATGGAAAAGATAACCGAATATGTTTTCAACGGATTTACGGCTACGATTATAATGCCGGAAAATCCGAACGGCAAATGGATATGGAAGACAGAATTTCTTTACGCATTCGACGATGCCGAAAGAGCCTTATTGAACGACGGGTATACGCGCGTATATTATCGGATTAGCGATATGTACGGCAGTTATCGCGCGGTAAGGCTTATGCACGATTTTCATCTCGACTTATTGAACAGATTTCCTCTTTGCAAAAAAGCGAATTTGTTCGGTTTCAGCAGGGGCGGGTTATACGCGTTTAATTATGCTTTGTTTTATCCCGAATACGTCGATAAAATTTATCTCGATGCTCCTGTGCTCGATTTGCGATCCTGGCCATGGGCAGATTCTCCCGAACAGTCGCAGATGCTTAAAGAGTATTGCCTGACGAAAGATACGTTAAAAGAATTTAAAGGTTGTCCCGTATATAATTTCGCCGAATTTTTCTCGCATAAAATCCCCATGCTTCTTGTGGCGGGCGGTAAAGACGAGGTCGTTAAATTTGAAGATAATTCTCAGAAACTGATAGATTATGCAATCACTCACGGGGAGAATTTCAAATATGTGATAAAACCCGAATGCGGACATCACCCGCATTCGCTTACCGATATTACGCCTATACTTAACTTTATCGAAAACGATTAAAAATCGATAAAATCGGGCAGAATATTTTGACAGATGAAACCCGAATACGTTGCCTTGCTCGACAGTCTTCGCGTCTTATGCGGAAAGAATTATAAACTCTTTACCGCCGATGAACTTGCGAAATCGAGCGGGACAGGCGTTACCGAAGAAGAAATCGTCGCCGTTTTGCGTCGACTGGACACAGACGGATATGTCGATATGCGTTATTGCGACGGAAAAGAAATTTTATTGAAACCGCTCGATAAACCGTATTCGTCCGATACGGAAGTCCGGACCGAACAGAATTACGTTTTTGCCTCCGACGATAAAAAGGCGATTAAAGCGATAATTTATGCCGCCGCGGCGTTTTTGGGGGCTTTGCTCGGCGGGTTTATAGCAGGTGCGGTATGCTGAGCCGTAGCGAACGCGAAATAGTGCGGGCGACGCTCGCGTTTTGCGGAGACAGAGAAAGTTGTCTTATATCCGTCGGACACCTTCTCGCTCTTGTCGATATTCGCAGAATGACGGAAGACAAACTTCTGTCCTCGCTCGATTCGCTTGCCGCCGACGGATATTTCGATATAATCCGTTGCAAGAAAAACGGCGAGACCGCCTTGTGTGTCACGCCGAGAGTAAAAGCACGGGCATGGAAGAGCGAACGCGTCAGATTTGCCCGCGATTTATGGCTTAAAATTCTGATTGCGGTTGCCGGGTCTCTGGCTGCGTTTGTCGTCACCAAATTATTATACGGGTTGTTCTGACCCGAACGGTTACTATGGAAAAGAGAAAATTCGTATTACACTCCGAATATACGCCTACCGGAGATCAGCCCGAGGCAATCAAAAGTCTTACCGAAGGATTTGAAGACGGCTTAAAAAGTCAGGTGCTTGTCGGGGTTACGGGTAGCGGTAAAACGTTTACGATGGCTAACGTTATACAGAACGTTCAACGTCCGACGCTTGTAATTGCGCACAATAAGACGCTTGCGGCGCAACTTTGTAACGAATTAAGGGAGTTTTTCCCCGAAAACAGGGTTGAATATTTCGTTAGTTACTACGATTATTATCAGCCCGAATCTTATATACCTTCGACGGATACCTATATCGAAAAAGATCTTTCCATAAACGACGAAATAGATAAACTTCGTCACAGCGCGACGTGTTCTCTTGCCGAAAGAAACGACGTTATCGTCGTGGCGTCGGTTTCGTGCATATACGGTCTCGGCGCGCCCGAAGAGTATTTCGCGCTTGCAATCTCTCTGCGCGAGGGAATGGAAATCGATCGCAACGAACTTATGCGTAAACTTGTTTCCAGACAGTATGACCGTAAAGATATTGACTTTACGCGTTCGTCGTTCCGTGTGCGCGGCGACGTGGTTGAAATATTTCCTGCATCGAATGACGAAATTTATATCCGTGTCGAATTTTTCGGCGACGAAATAGAGCGCATCAGCGAGTGCGACTTCGTTACGGGCAGGGCGATACGAACCCTTAAACACGTTGCGATTTTCCCCGCAAGCCATTATGCCGTCGGCGACGAAAAAATGGAAGATTCGCTTAAACGTATAGAGTCCGATATGCGCGGAGAGGTTGAGGAATTCAAACGACAGAATAAACTTCTCGAGGCTCAGCGGCTTTTACAAAGAACCTCTTACGACATCGAGATGATGCGCGAAATAGGTTATTGCAGCGGTATAGAAAATTACAGCAGATATTTCGACGGTCGCACAGAGGGCGAACCTCCGTTTACGCTTTTGGATTATTTCCCTAAAGACTTCATCGTGTTTATCGATGAAAGCCATATGACCGTTCCGCAGATACGCGCGATGTACAACGGTGACAGAGCGCGGAAAGACAATCTTGTCGGTTATGGTTTCAGACTCCGCTCGGCTTACGATAATCGCCCGCTGACTTTTGACGAATTCTGTTCGAGAATAGGTCAGACCGTTTATATATCGGCTACTCCCGCGAATTACGAATTGTCTATTTCGGATAACAACGCCGAGCAGATTATTCGCCCTACGGGGCTGCTTGATCCGCCCGTCGAAGTCAGACCTACGAAGGGACAAATCGACGATTTGCAAAGCGAGATAAAAAAAGTTATCGCATCCGACGGGCGCGTTCTCGTGACCACGCTCACAAAAAAGATGGCGGAAAGCCTTACGGATTATCTGAAAGAGCAGGCGTTCAAGGTCAGATACATGCACAGCGACGTCGATACGTTGGAAAGAATAGATATTATTCAGGAACTTCGTCGAGGAGACATCGACGTGCTTATAGGTATAAACCTGCTCAGGGAAGGTCTCGATATGCCCGAAGTAAAACTCGTCGCCATACTCGACGCCGATAAAGAAGGTTTTTTGCGCAGCGATACCGCGCTTATACAGACTATAGGCAGAACGGCTCGAAACGCCGAGGGCAGAGTCATAATGTATGCCGATGTGATGACAGACAGTATGAAACGCGCAATCGACGAAACCGCCAGAAGACGTAAGATACAGTCGGAATACAACGAAAAACACGGCATAACGCCGAAAACCATTATAAAAAAGATAGTAAATACGCTCGAAATATCCAAGAAAGCCGATCCTTCGCAGGATGTCAAGGCAAGTGATATTCCCGACGAGATAGAAAAACTGAAAGCGTTGATGAAAGTCGCGTCGGCTAATCTCGACTTTGAACGCTGCATAGAAATACGCGATACGATCGCAAAACTTAAACGAAAGATGCGTCAGCATTGATAAGATTATGATAGAATACATTAAAATTAAAGGTGCGAAAGAAAACAACTTAAAAAATATAAGCGTTGACATTCCGAGGGATAAACTCGTCGTATTTACGGGTTTGTCGGGTTCGGGGAAATCGACGCTCGCTTTCGACACGATTTTTGCCGAAGGGCAAAGAAAGTATATGGAGAGCCTGTCGAGTTACGCGCGTATGTTTTTGGGACAGATGGAAAAACCCGACGTCGAGAGTATAGAGGGGCTTTCGCCTGCGATTTCGATCGATCAGAAAACCACTTCCAACAACCCGCGTTCGACAGTCGGCACCGTAACGGAAATCTACGATTATTTAAGGCTTTTATATGCGAGGGTAGGCGTGCCTCACTGTCCAAAATGCGGCAGGGTAATCGAAAAGATAACCGTCGATCAGATTGCCGAACAAGTGCTGGCTATGCCTGCTGGAAGTCGTATACTTGTCAACGCTCCCGTCGTCCGCGGCAGAAAGGGCGAGTACGGCAAACAACTCGAAGGATACAGAAAGAGCGGCTATGCAAGGGTCGAAATCGACGGTTCGGTGTATGACTTATCCGAAGAAATCAAACTCGAAAAAAACATAAAACATAATATTTCCGTCGTCGTGGACAGACTTATCGTAAAAGACGGCATAAGAAAACGACTTACTGATAGTCTCGAAACGGCATTGAAACTCGCGGAGGGGCTTGTTGTTATCGAGTGCGACGGAGAGAGTAAACTCTATTCGACGAACTACGCGTGTCCGGAATGCGGAATTTCGATCGGAGAAATAGAGCCGCGTTCATTTTCGTTCAACAATCCGTACGGTGCGTGTCCTAAATGTAACGGATTGGGTTATACTTCCAAAATAGACGAAAAACTCGTCATCGGAGACCCGAACCGGAGTCTTCGCGACGGTGCGTTGACGGTTACGGGCTGGAATCTCGACACGGGAAGAATGACCGAGATGTATTTCAGAGCCCTGTCAAAAAGGTACGGTTTCAGTCTCGACGTTCCCGTCAAAGATTTACCCGCCGACGTTATGGATATATTATTGTACGGCACGCGCGGCGAAAAAATCAAAATGAGTTATGCCACGCGGACGTTCAGCGGCAGTTACGATTCCGCTTACGAAGGGGTTATACCTAATCTCGAGCGGAGATACCGCGAGACCACAAGCGATTATACAAAGGGCGAAATAGAGCGGTATATGGTCAGTTCGCCTTGTGACGAATGTCACGGCAAAAGACTGAAAAAAGAGGCTCTTGCCGTAACGGTTGGCGGGCTGAATATAGCCGAACTCTGCGATTTGTCCGTCGTCAAAATGAACGCTTTTATCAGTGACCTCGAACTTACGGAAACGCAGAAAATCATATCCAAAAGCATTATAAAAGAGATTAAGGCGAGATTAAAATTTCTGATCGACGTCGGTCTCTGCTATCTTACGCTTTCGCGTAGCGCGGGGACGCTTTCGGGCGGCGAGGCTCAGCGAATCAGGCTTGCGACTCAGATAGGCAGCGGACTTACGGGCGTGCTGTATATTTTGGACGAACCCAGTATAGGGTTACATCAGCGAGACAACGAAAAACTTATAAATACGCTGCTAAAGTTGAGGGATCTCGGAAACACGCTTATAGTCGTCGAACACGACGAAGATACCATGCGGGCGGCGGATTATATTGTGGATATCGGGCCGGGAGCCGGAGAGCACGGTGGACAGGTGGTGGCCACCGGCACGGCAAAGGAACTGATGGAGAATCCTAATTCCATTACGGGAGCCTACTTAAGCGGCCGCATGAAGATTCCGGTACCGGAGACAAGACGGACACCCACCGGCTGGATGACGGTGAAAGGTGCCCGGGAAAACAACCTGAAAAATATC
>USHO01000008.1 GCA_900554485.1 uncultured Eubacteriales bacterium | reverse complement strand
AATAATAGTCGGCTTTGCCGCCCGTTCCGTAAGAACATTTTTTCGACATATCCGCATTGCGGGTCAGAATGGAAACGTATTTATCGGCTATCGGTTGCATTCCGTCGGCGTTCGGCATTTTTATCCTCTCCTATTTTACATTAAATTATTCTTAATTACAAGCGTTTGACGGCGTTATGGTCGAGTTTTCAAACGAAAAACACTTTTTTCTCTGCGTCACGCTTTCGTACAGGTCGCGCTTTATATCGCTTAAATTCTCTGCCGAAATCAGCGGATTTATGGTTTTTGTCGTCTTTTTTTCGTCGAATTCGCTTAGCGGATAGTTCCTTTCGGTTCCGGCGAACGGCGAAAACATATTCAGCCCGCCGAGTTTTTCGCCCGTCGTATCGCTTAAAAGATATTCGGCGAATTTTTCCGCGGCGGCAAAATCGTCGGGGTCGTCGGCGGTCACGGCGATATATTGATATAAATCGTCGAACGTTTCCAGCGGCGTTACCGAATATGCGAACTCGCGGACGGAAAATCTGCGTATGTCGCGCTGAGTGCCTATAAGCGCGTCGGTCTTGCCCGAAACGAGTTTTATATACGCGTCTACCGATTTTACGACTTCGATTATGTCGGCGGTTATGGCCGACGCGTACGCCGCGCTGAGCGGCAGGTTAAGCCCGCCGTCCGACACTGTAAGCGTCTTTATGGGGCTGTCGTCGCCGCTTTTACGGAAAAGAAAATATCCGCCCTGCGCCCACGGGAACGCGTAAGCGGTTTTTCGTTCTCCGTTTATCCTCACGGTAAAACTTCTTACCAGCGGAACCACGAAGTCCGCGCCCGCGCCGAAGGATACAAGGTCGGGTCGTTCGCCCTGCGATAAGGCGATTTCCGCACTTTCAGCGGTGTGTTTTTTAACCAGGACGTGGCATCCGTCCGATCCGAATTCGACCGCGCGTTTCGTAAGGAAATCCCCGCGGGATCCCACGCCGCCCTCGAACGTTTCGACGTGCCACAGCGTCAGAATGCGATCGTAAAGCGTGGGTTTCAAGGGCGACTCGTCTTCGCTTAAAGTTTTCTTAGCCGCGACGAGAGGGGTAAACGCCAGCGTGAAAATCAACAGAATATAGAGGATGATTTCCGACGTTTTTTTCATATGCGGAGTATTCCTTGTCATCGGTTACATTATATGCGCGTGCGTCGGCGAATAAAACGTAAATAAATTAAATTATTTTCGGCGGCGAAAACGCTTTGTCAAAAGGCGAAAACGTGCTAAAATAGATATATAAAATTTTGCGGAGCGCGAAATATGGGTAAAATCATTCTGACGGGCGACCGTCCTACGGGCAGACTTCATGTGGGACATTACGTCGGCTCGCTTAAAAGAAGAGTTCAGTTGCAGAACGAAGGCGATTACGACTGCATGTACGTCATGATCGCCGACGCTCAGGCATTGACCGACAATGCCGAAAATCCCGAAAAGGTAAGACAGAACATAATCGAAGTGACGCTGGATTACCTCTCCTGCGGGCTTTCGCCGGACAAGACTACGATGTTTATTCAGTCTCAGGTGCCGGAACTTACCGAATTGTCGTTTTACTATATGAACCTCGTTACGGTGTCGCGTCTTCAACGCAACCCGACGGTCAAAAACGAAATTCAGATGAGGAATTTCGAGACGAGTATACCCGTGGGATTTTTCACATATCCCATAAGCCAGGCAGCGGATATAACGGCGTTCAGGGCGAATATAGTGCCCGTCGGCGAAGACCAACTGCCGATGATAGAGCAGACGAACGAAATCGTAAGAAAATTCAATTCGGTTTACGGCGATACGCTTGTCGAGGCAAAAGCCGTTCTGCCCGAAAACAAAGTCTGCATGAGACTGCCCGGTACCGACGGAAAAGCGAAAATGAGCAAATCGCTCGGCAACTGCATATATCTTTCCGATACGGCGGACGAGGTAAAAACGAAGGTCATGAGCATGTTTACCGACCCCGACCATATCAGGGTTTCGGATCCCGGCAAACTCGAAGGCAATGCCGTGTTCACATATCTCGACGCGTTCGCGACGGACGAACATTTCAAGGCGTTTTTGCAAGACTACGCAAATCTTGACGAACTCAAAGCGCACTATACCCGCGGCGGATTGGGCGACATGAAGGTCAAGAGATTCCTTAACGAAGTTCTGCAGTCGGTTTTAGACCCGATAAGAAAACGCCGCGCCGAATTCGAGCAGGATATTCCCGCCGTGTACGACATGCTTAAAAACGGCAGCGAAAAGGCTGAAAAAGTTGCTTATAAGACGCTTAACGAAGTAAAGTCTGCAATGAAAATAAATTACTTTTCGGACGAAGAACTGATAAAGGCTCAATCCGAAAAATACAAACGCGGGTAATACGATGAAAAAGAACAGAGAAGAACTCGAAGAACTCGACGAAGTTCCGCTTGAATATTCCGACGAAGAAATCGACGCTATTTTAGACGAAGAAGGAATGCTCGACGGAGACGAGGAAGAGGTTGCCGAGGCGGCAAAAAAGAAAAATCGTAAAAAAAAACATTTGAACTGACCCCTCCCGCCGATATGGAAGACATTGTCGATTATCTGTGCGCCAGGCGCAGACGGCGATTGAGATACGATGCGGCAGACGCGCTTTATTACGGCGAATTTTCCGTCGACGGAACAAACGGCAGGAATTACGAGGGCATAAAAATCGCGAAGATCATCGACGCCGAAATCAAGGCGGGCGTAAAACTCGGCAGAATGGCGAAATTCGACGGACTGAAAGCCAAAGAACTCAAAGAGGAGTACGACGGCGAAAAAGCGTACGAGTACGCCGGTCAGGAACTCTGCCGCGGCGGGTTGCTACTTAACGGCGACACGGTAGAAGTGTACGTTTTCGACTGGGATATACGCGCGTTTCATCACGTCGGTTATCTGTCGGGCGAAAAGACCGAAGAATTGAAACCGTACCTCGAAGACCCCGAAAAATATACTTACGACGTCAACATTGCGGTTACGGGCGGAAAGTATAAAACGGTGACGCGCGACGAATACGGAAAGCAGGTCGTCGTAAAGGGCGACGAGGGCGAGTACGGGCTGTACCTTGACGTGACGGTATTGAACAGAACGGATTAAAAACATAAAAACGCCGCGGCGGAGAATCGAATTTCTCCGCCGCGGTTTTGTAACGCGATATTTGTATATTGTCCGGCATCGCCTGCGGACGACCGTCAGGCTGTTAATTCCCGCCGACGCGCGACGATATGTCTTCCAGCCTGCCCGAATAATGATACGAGAACACGTCATCGTCGGTGACGATGATATGGTCGTAAAGAGCGATGCCGGCAAGTTTGCACAGGAACATCATTTTCGCCGTCGACGAATCGTCCGCCGAAGACGGTTTGCATATTCCGTTGGGATGATTGTGCGCGACGACGATCGATTTTACTTTTTTCGACGACAGAGATCTTACGAAATCGGCGAATGGAAGTTCGACCGCCGAGGCGTCGTTCTGGGTGAACAATTCTTTGCCGATAATCCGATTTTTCGCGTCTAGCAGAAACAGGGTGAAAACCTCGTCGGTATAAAATCTGTAATAGCGTAAGACGTGGTCTTTAACGGCGGAAAAACTGTAGAGTTTCTGCGATACGATCTGTTCGTCGGCGCATACGTCGAGCAGTCTGCCTATAGCCGAAAGGTATACCGCGGTGTTTTCGCCGATACCCTCTTCCTTTTTAAGGTCTTCGACGGGTGCGCGCAGGACTGCCGACAATGAACCGTATTTGTTAAGCAGTCTGTGTGCGAGGGGATTTACGTTCACCCTCGGCACGGCGTAAAACAGCAACAGTTCGAGAAGTTCGTGCTTTGAAAGCGAATCGGGCGATGCGACGAAACGCCCGCGCATTCTCGAACGATGATTTTCGTGTACGTTGTCTTTTGTCTGTTTCATAATTCTATCCCCTATGCCAGCCAAGAATAAAACGAACCTTGCCAAAACGCCGCTATTTTCGCGCTTTTTGTCAAATTCTCGTTTGAAGTACTAGACGTATAAGTCGCGAGCGCAACGACGTATTAGCCAAAAATACGTCGTCAGACCACGGTTTGTATTATTCTTGGCTGGCATAACGGATATATAATAATAAATTTTGCGCGCGTTGTCAAATTTACGGGCGTTTTTTCGCAAAAAATAACGGCGAACGCCAGAAAATGGCGTTCGCCGCGAATTATTCGTTTTACGCGAACAAAAGTTTGTTGTTCAAAAGCAAGGTTACTATATCGAGTATCCAGCAGATAACCGAACCGGGGATGATCCAGAGGATACCGAAGATAAGGGTTACGACGTTCTTGTACGCAACGCCCTTAACGATACGGTAGATACCCCATACGATATCGAGCGCGGGAAGCGCGAGGATTATTTTGAGGATGAGCGGAAGATCATCCATTGCCTTGATAAAATCTTTCATTTTTATCTTCTCCTTGATAATTTTATTCGCAAGTGAATGTTTATATGTGAAAATTTCACAATAATAAACAAATTTCGGTTATATTGTAGCACTACTTAACCGAACTGTCAATCTTTTGACGTAAAAACAAGAGAAATATGCCGCTTATGGAGACGTGTTGCGATTTTTGACGCAAAACGTTTGATTTTATCAAAAAATAGTTGTATAATGACTTTCGCGAGGTTTTCGGAAAACACTTGCCCGCCGCGGATGCGGCAAATTCAACAACCGAGGTAATTTAATATGTTAAAGTCGTTTTTTACGGCGAAACGCTGCGCGAGGGCGGGCGTTATAGCCGCGCTTTACGCTCTATTGACGGTTGCTTTGCAATCTTTCTCTTTCGGAATTTTTCAGTTCCGTGTTTCCGAGGCGCTGACCGTCCTTCCCGCGATTTTCCCGGAGGCGATCCCCGCTCTTTTTATCGGCTGTCTTATAGCCAACATTTTAGGTAACGGAATTTACGATATTTTCATAGGATCTTTCGCCACGCTCGTCGCGGCTCTTCTGACGTATTTCGTTTCCAAAGCGATAAAAAACATACACCTTAAACTGTTCGTGTCGGCGATATTCCCCGTTTTGTGCAACGCGATCGCCGTACCGATTATCTTTATTCTGTGCGGAATCGCGACCCACACATATATAATAGAGGCGTTGATTATCGGCGCGGAAGAGGCGGGCGTCGTATATACGTTCGGCACGGCGCTTTATTATTCGATAGTCAAAATAATGTCCGATTTTAACCGGCGCGGAAACAAAGAAAGCACCGACGCGATCGACGGAAATACGGGCGCAATCGACAAAAAATCCGCAGATTATTCCGAAACCGACGACAAAAACGGATAAATCATTGACTTTTAGTCGCTTGTATGTTATAATTTTCCACGATATAAATAATGCGGCGTTTCAGCCGCATTGCCGATTAACGACGGTAAAGGGATGTAATAATGAACAACGACAACGAAAAGAAATTCAATTTAGGCGATTTCTTCTATACGGTAAAGAAAAATCTGGCGGTAGAGGCGATTATACTGGTATTGTGTATCGCCGCGGGCATATTGCTTGCGGTTATGACGCCGAGATATTACGTCGCCAAGGCGGACGTATACATAAAGCCCGATTATAATTCTTCGACTAATCTGAATGAGACGTCGGTTACGCAACTCACGCAAAACCTCGTACCGACGCTCAAACGTCTTTTTACAAGCGAAAACATAGTCGCCGATGCCAACGAAAAACTCAAATCCGACGATATGATTTGTTCGGCGGGCGCGATCGCGGTCGACGATGACGGAGACAAAAACGTTTACATAATAACCGTAAGGTATACCGACGCGACCGAAAACGCGGCGCGTAGAAAACTTATGGCTGTCGTTGCGGCTTTCAAAGAATTCGTCGAGGAGACGAAAACCGAAACCGGTTACGTCAACGTCGGCGTGACATCCGACGGCGAAACGATAAAGAAAGAGGTCGAAGTAGAAGAACCCGTCAACTTTCTGATTAAAATCAAAGCGGATCCTCTTTACGGCACGGTCGACGAAAACGGCAATAAAGTTCCGTCGATAACCGTAGGATCGAAAAAGAAGACGATAGTCGTGCTTTCGGTTGTTCTCGGCGTGGCTGCGGCATTCGTCTATGCGCTCTGCGTATATTTCATCGCCGATAAAATCACCAGCGCCGACAGACTCGAGGCGGTTTCTCAGGTTAAAAACCTTGCCGTCGTAACAAGGAAAAGAAACGACAAAAAAGACGCCGATCCCGACGCGTTGACCGAACTCGATCTTACGAAAGTTTCCGATTCGGTTATTTACGACGGAATTTGTACGAAACATAAAGTCTATCAGATACAGTCTACCGTAAGCGGAGAGGGTAAATCCACCGTGACGGCAAATCTTGCGATAGATTTGGGTAAATCGCAACGTAGGACGCTTATCATAGACTGTGATTTCGCACACCCGAGCATACACAGAATTTTCGGTCTGCACAGGCACGTCGGAATTACCGATTATTTCAAAGGCGACAAGACTTTCGACGAGATAGTCAAGAAAACGGCTTACCGAAACGTAGACGTTCTTACTTGCGGCAACCGCATAGAAAATCACACGATATTCTTTACTTCGGATAAATTCAGAGAGATGATCGAAGAGGCTAAGAGCAGATACGATTTCGTAATTCTCGATTGCGCGCCGGTAAAACTCGTTTCCGATTATATGAGCGTGTCTTCGCTTGCCGACGCGACGCTTATGGTCGTCGCCAACGCGAAAGTGAGTTCGAGAGACGTCGCCCGTTCGGTAAGAGAGATAAATTCGTCCGAAGGCAACGTCATCGGTACGATATTCAACTTTGTCGAGGCGAAGAGAGCGGGTAAATCTTACCATAATTATTATGCCGACAGCAAAGTAAACGGCGAAAAAGAATAATTACGCGCGGCCGCCGTAGGGTTTTCACGGCGGTCGTTGTTTATTTTTATCATGAAAAACAAAAAGAAAAAAGAAAAAGAGAAAATAACCGTATACGAATACGAGGATAAATACGCATCGAAAGCCGATCAGAAAAAGGCGAGAGGATTTTTCACGCTTATCGTCTGCGGCATAGGCGCGATAGTTCTGTCGTGCGCGTTTTCGCTGTTCAAAGACGTGTACGAAGTCAATAAATACGCAGGTTATGCGGTCGGCGTTCTGCTTATCCTCGCGATAATTTTTCTGTTCGTCGTTCCGATAGTAAGAATACGGACGAAGGATAAATTCAGCGTCGACGTTACCGCTTATAATGCAATCAGGGCGAAAAAACACAACGCGGCTTTGAGAAAGTCGTTGGCTGACAGGATTATCGAGTGCTACGTTTCTACTACCGACGGCAATACATGGTACAGCGGCGAGCGGGTGCAGAAACTCGTAAGCGCAAGGAATTCCGGCGACAATGCCGAACTCCGCGCCGCCCTTGACGAGATATACGAAAAAGACGTCAAAAAGGCGGTTAAAGGCGTAATCACGAAGTGCGCGGTGAAATCGGGCGCATATTCGGCTCTGTCGCAACAGAACACCGCCGACGCCCTTCTGGTTACGGCGATAAACCTGCAGATGATCAAAGACATAGTGTTTCTGTACGGTTTCCGTCCGTCGGACGCAAGGCTTATGAGTATATTCGGGAAAGTCCTTGCGAATTCGTTCGTGGCGTACGGGCTCGGCAACGTAAAAGTCGGCAACGCGGTTGTCAAGACCATGGGCGACGTAGCGCGCAGTATTCCGCTTTTGGGTTCGGCAATCTCGGTGCTTGTCGACAGTTCGGTACAGGGTCTGGGAAACGCCACGCTGACGGCAGTGATAGGACATAACACTGTAAGGTATCTGATGAAGGAATATCGCTTGCAGAACATTCTGGACGATGCCGAAATAACATTTACCGAAGAGGATTTCGCCGTGACGTGCGAAGACGTAAAGAAAGAACTCATCGCCGAAGGCAAGGATATAAAGAAAACGAAAAAAGCGGTATGACGACCGCTTTTATTTTTATATAACCGAAACATTGCGGTGGTTGCAATGTTAAATATAAAGAAACCGAATATCTTGCGGCGTCATTTTTTGAATAACGCCGCAAGATATTTTTTATGCAAAAAGTCAAAATTTCAGCTGAGGAGAAATTTTCCGTAACTCACACGGAGTTTTGTTGAAAGTTTTTTTGAAAGTTCTGTAAAAATACGAAACATTGTTGTAGCCGCATTCAAAACAAATTGTTTCTATCGACTTGTTCGTGTTTTGTATGAGAACCGAAGCGAACGACAATTTCTTCTGGTTGAGATAATCGGTTAAGGTTTTGCCGGTAACTTTGCGGAAAATGCGCGAAACATATTCTTTGGAATAATTTATTTCGGCAAATATGTCGTTCGGATCAAGACAAAAATATTCAGGCATTTCAAGTTTTGAAATAAGCCCTAAAATCCACTCGGGTGCTTTGTTTGACGGCGTTTCGTTTACGTCGGACTTTTTCATCGTGCGGAATAGTTCGGCAAGTACGAAATACAGCGACGAGTTTTCTACCGGATCGCAATTTACAATCGCTTGTAAATCGGTTTCGAGTCTGCTGAGTGTATTTACGTCGATTTCGGTTTTAGCGTAAGCCGTAAGATCGGCAAGGGGGTCGTATTTGAAAAACGCAGCTATTTTTTCGTATAACGGAACGGTTAGGGCTATATCGCGGTGAGAACACGAGTTTCCTTTTTCGCGCAGAAAACAATGAATATCGCCGGGGCGTAAAAAAACCACGTCCCCGATAGAGAGTTCGTGTGTAATATTGTTAAGGCTGTGTTTTATAGAGCCGCCGGTGATATAAAACAATTCGTAAAAATTGTGCGAATGGTAATAATTATCTCCGCTGTTTATTATCTGAACGATAACATCTTCTTTATTGACGTCGGGAAAGATTTCAATGCCTAGATTATACATATCGTACACAGTATAGCCCTAAAAAAGCCGTATGTCAAGCAAATTATGTCAACGTAGTGTATAAACGAACACTTATAGTATATTGAAATAAGGCATTGAAAAAAGTACAATAGGGGTGAAAATCGACGATGCGTGTAAAGCGTAAAATAAATTTTCATACACGGGGTACCCCGTTTCTCTTGCTTCGCAAGAGAAAATTTCTTAAAGGCAAAAACGTTCCGACGACTAAAATATGGAACGCAGGAGGAAACATGATAAAAGGCAAAATTATGAACAAGAAAAGCATGATAATCGCTTTTCTGCTCGCACTGTGCATGAGCTTTACGGCATTTGCATTCGGAAGGACGACCGCTCTCGCGGACGATCTCGAAAAGGTAGACGACAAACCTGCCGAAAACGTTATGCTCGACATGGACGGAACTCAGTCCTGGCTTGAAGTCAACGGTGCGAAAGTCGGTACATGGACGGATTTTTCCGACGCGGAAACGAGAAAAGGTAATATCCATAAAGATAATGCAATCCCCGGTTTGTTTGCGGGTGCCGAAGGCAACAGTTACATGATGTGGACGGGCGGCGGCGGAGTTGCGGTCGTAAAATTAAATAAAGCATACAAAGCCGAAAATTTTTCTGAGGTAAGAATTAAGCTTGCCGTCGGCGTCAAGGGGGATGCTACCGGATATGCTCTTGCCGACACCGAAAAGGCAAATGCCGCAGGTACTGTGACCACGGCTGCCGAAAATGAGAACGCAATACTTTCTCTCGATGCGTCGAAACTCGCAAATGCCGACGGCTATATCGAAGGCTTTACTCTTGAGACTTCCGGTAAGGGCAATGATTTTGCCGATTATGTAGAACTTGTTTTAGTACAGGAACCTGCGCCTACGGCGAACGTTGTAATCGACATGAACGGCGTTGATTCATGGTTAGAGATAGACGGTTCAAAAGACAGCGACAAACTGCACAAAGGTGCGGAAGACGATAATGTTATTCCCGGTCTTTTCCCCGGGGCTGACAATTCGACGAAAATGATGTTCACCGAAGGTCTTGGAAACGAAGCCGCTTTTACTATTAAATTTTCAAAAAAGATTAAAGCCGAGTACTTTGAAAAAATCAAAGTTGGTCTCGCGGTCGGCAACTGGGCAGATACAGGCAATGCAGTTACTACCACGGCTTATGCGCTTTCCGATACGTCTTTCTCCAAACCTGCCGGCAAAATAAAGACTCTCATGGGCAATGTATATAAAGTCCTTGCGATAGATCCCGCATTGGTCGCGGATTCCGAAGGTTATATCGAAGGATTCGTTCTTCGTAAAACGGAAACCGATACGGCTGCAAGCGGACAATATTTTGTAGACGGCGTAGAATTCTGCCTTGTAGGCAGCGAACCGAAACCTGTCATCTCCGAAGAATTTACGACGAAAGATATAGCCGAAGTGATGCCGGTTGGCGGCGGCGTTACGTTTAACGTTGCGACTTCTGCCGGTACGTTGAACAAATCTATAATCAACGCGGCTGTAAAGGCGGGTGCGTTCGATAAACTCAACCTTAAGATCACTCCGAATTCGGATGGCAAATTCTCTACTTATATATTGATGAAAGCCCCGACGGCTGCCGCGACTTACGAAGACGGCGGAATATTCTTCTGGATTTCCGACAACAACGTGGTAATCGGTAATAAAGACAATTCCGAATCGGTCGTAAAAGCCGAATTTCCCGAGAACGCTTTCGTAAGCGGCAGGGCAACGAAGATTTCGATAGCGGCTATACCTTATTATCTTAACGGAGAACTCGGCGGATACTACTGTGCGCTTTATGTCGAAGGTACCACCGATCCGCTGGTTGAAATCTATCTCGGCATCGAAGACGTAACCACCGGCGTGTATACGAATATCTGTACTCAGGATCTCGGCGAAAACTATGCCGTAACTTACGGTTCGACAAGCGATACTCCCAAATCGGCAAGCGAAGTTATGAACGTAAAAATCGCCACCAAGAGCGGTAATACTACATTTACAAATCCGAGAGCGGCTCTCGAACTGGATTATTTTGAAGTCGAAGGCGCAACCGTAAGCGACCTTGTGATCGACGGTGATGCGACTTTCGATAAAGAAACGGGTTTCCTTACGTTCAACGATAAGGGTACGGTTAAGGTTAAATATACCGTCACCAACGCTTTCGGAACGTTTGAATCCAACGAACTTACGATTACTTACGACGACGGTAAGACCGAAAACAAGAAGAAAGGTTGCAGTGGCAGTGTTGCCGGCACCGGTATAATCGGGCTCGCCGCGTTGGGTATGATAGCTGTTGCGGCTAAAAAACGCAAGAAATAAGTCTTACACACTATTTATTGTAAACCGAATCGTAAGACCGCAGATAAATAAATCTGCGGTCTTACGAAATAAAACGTTTGGAGCGTTCTGTATGAAAAAATTTATTTGCGCCGCCCTTTGCGCGGTAACGGCATTGTCTATGGCTGGTTGTTCGGGAAAAAATCCGAGCAATTCGGGCAAAGTTGGCGACGACGTTTATGTCAAGATAATCGACGCCGGAATCGGCAAAGATTGGCTTGACAACGTTGCGTCGGCGTATTACGAAGAAACGGGTATACGCGTACACATTACCGCCGATACAGATCTTACGGCTAAATTGTTGCAGGATATGAATACTCCCGGCAGTGAAAAAGAAGATATGTATTTTGTCGGTCAACAAATGAACAACTGGATAAAATGGACTCGTAACGGACTTATCGCCTCGATAGACGACGTTTTGTCGTCCGATAAGTACGGCGTACCGGCGAGTGAAAGAGTGGTCGATTCTTCTATTCTCGACATGGGTAAAATCGCCGGCTCGCATTATCTTACGAGTTACGTTTATTCGAGTTGGGGTTTCGTTTATAATCAAAGTTATCTCAACCGTATAGATTCTTACGGAGAATATACGAAGGGCGAATGGCCCGAAACAGTTCAGGGACTTCTTGACCTTTGCACGGCGGTTAATAACGCAAAGATTGTAAACAACAGGACGAAACAGACCGTTAAACCTTTCGGTTGCGGATTTACCGTAAACTATATGAACTGGCTGTTCCATGGCTTATGGTATGAAATCGATCCAAACGGATATAACGATTATTATAATTATAACGATCAAAAAGGCGGATTCCCGACGGATAAACTCGTGACGCCGGCGACGATTAAGGCAATGCAGACAGTTTACGACCTTATCGATCCCAAGTCGTCTTCCGAAAGTAACGCAGTGTCATGGTCGCAAAATCATACCGAATCTCAACAATCGTTCGTAAACGGCGACTGCGTATTCGCTTTCACCGGCAGTTGGTTTGAAACCGAAATGAGAAATATACTTACCGAAGTCGGACTTACCGATTACCGTTTCGGTGCATATCCGGTCTATAACGAGGGCGATAAGACAACTCTTATGATGAACCTTCCGGGAGAAACTTTCGTTATTCCGTCCGAAGCGGTCAATGTAGACGGGGCAAAGGACTTCCTTACTTTTGTACTTTCCGAAAAAGGTGTTGCGGCGTCATCCAAAAAACTCGGAATCCCGATGATTTACTCTACCGACGAAGATGTTGCTTTGAGTTCTTTCGGGCAGGAAATCGCTGCCGTTTCCGAAAAAGCAAATCTCGCATACGTCTATTCGCAAAACGACGTTTACAGAACCGGTGCGCTCGAATTGTTCCTTTCCGAGCCTAAGCCGATATTGCAGATAGCAAAAGGCGCATCTTCCAGGTCTGCCGTCGAAGATCTTTTAAGAAACGAAGCCGTTCACCATTCGGGTTTATGGTCCGAATATATGAAGAGGATTTAATGAATAAAGTCGCTTACAAAAAACGCGGAAAACGAAACATCGGCAAGACGCTGTTTATATATCTCGGACTCGCATGGCCGATATTGCACTTTACGATATTCTGGTTTTGTATGAATATAGGCATGGTGTATAATTCGTTTTTCAGCGAAAATATCAACGGTAAACTCGTTTTTGACGGGTTGGCGCACTATAAAGACGTATTCAGTTATATGTTCGGCATAAAAAAATACGAAATGCTGTCTTCAACATCGTGGCTAAACACTCTGTCGATTATGGGTCTTGCTCTCTTTATAAACCTGCCGCTTACGCTTATTTTTTCGTATATGATTTACAAAAAAATATTTCTGCATCAGGTGTTGAGAGTAGGGATGTATGTTCCGTGCGTATTGTCGGTAGTAATACTCTGTCTGTTCTATAAGATTTCCGTTTCGGGTACACAGACTTATAAGAGTTTGCTTACCATACTTGAAAAACTCGGTTATAAGAACCAGTCGGTGATAAAAAACGGTGCGCTTGCAGATTCGAGTACGGCTTGGAAAACTATTCTGATATTCAGCGTCTGGACGGGCGTAAACGGAAATATCATTTACTTTAACTCTGCTATGGCTCGTCTTCCGGACAGTGTGCTCGAAAGTGCGGAACTCGACGGTGCAAGCGAAACCAGACAGTTTTTCTCAATAGTAATACCTATGGTCTGGCCGACCATTACGACTATGAGTATTACGCTTATAAGCGGAGCACTCGGCTGGTATATTCCGTCGCTTTTGCTTGTCGGCGAATCGATGGCAGGTGCGACCGGTACAGGTACGGTTGCCTGGATGATTATAAGCAACGTTAATGCGGGCAATGCAACCGGCTACCCCGCCGCGCTCGGCGTGGTAATAGCCGTTTTCGGCGGAACATTTGTATTACTGTTCAAAAAGGTAATGGAAAGAATTTATCCGGAGGTCGAGTATTGATATGGAAAAACATATGC
Source organism: uncultured Eubacteriales bacterium (assembly GCA_900554485.1). Taxonomy (GTDB): domain Bacteria; phylum Bacillota; class Clostridia; order Christensenellales; family Borkfalkiaceae; genus UBA10281. The sequence goes on along the minus strand of USHO01000008.1, from coordinate 11,190 downwards.
GTATCAGCCTTCGCAGAAAAAAGATAACGGGATTGGATCTTGCATTCCGTATTATATGGTTCACCGTGATGACGCTTTTGTCGCTGTCGTACATTTATATGTATGTATGGCTTTTAATGAACTCGTTCAGAAAGTCCAGCGATTTTATAATCAATACATTCGACTTGTTCGACTTCAAAAATTTCACGATAAAGAACTACGAAACGCTTTTCAAAACGCAGATTGCGGGTACGGCGAGAAATCCGGTTTACCTTAAAGATACCATACTTACGACATGTATTCTCGTGGTGGGGCAGGTTGCTCTTGCGGTGACCATACCGTCGCTTACGGCATATATTATCGCAAAGTATGAATTCAAACTTAAAAAACTCATATACAATGTATCTATCGTATCGTTTATAATTCCGTCGGTAGGAAGTATCGCCACGACGTATAAGTTGATGACGAAACTCAGACTTCTCAATACCTATCTCGGAATATTTGTTATGGCGGCAGGCGGTTTCGGACTGGGATTCCTGCTATTCAAGAACTTCTTTGCGGCTATTCCGTGGGATTATGCCGAGAGTGCGTTTTTAGACGGAGCGACAGACCTGGGAGTGTTCCTTAGAATAATGTATCCGCAGGCGTTGCCTATTCTGACGGCGATTGCGATAACCGCATTTATAGGGTGTTGGAACGATTACAGCACGGCGTATATATTTATGAATAACCGTCCGACCATTTCGCTCGGCGTAAGTCAGTTGTATACGAAAATGGAAAGGTCGCTCGAACTTCCGATAGCGTTTGCCGGTATGACCGTACTTGCCACTGTTTCTTTGCTCGTTTTCACGATTTTCAATAAGATGATTATGAGCAATTTCTCTGCCGGCGGTCTTAAAGGATAAGATGAAATTAAAAAAACTGATTTCTGCGATTGCGGCTTTGACGATAGTCTTTTCCGTAACGTCATGCGGAGAGAAAGAGAACGGTACGAAAGCGGACGATTATTTGAAAACAATGACTATTTATAACGGCGCGGAAATCGATATCGTAAACGAAAAATTAAGGCAATACATCGATGCTGTCGGCGAAAGCGAACAAGCGGCTGCACTCGAATCCGGCGACGGTTTATTATCAGACACTCAGATATTGACGATCGAATGGGAAAGCGACGGCAGCGAAAGTTATGTTTTAACACTCGCGGATAACCCCGAATTCAAAAACAAAGCAATTTTCAAAAGTACGAGACCGCGAGTAAACATAGGCGGGACTCTTACTCCCGGTAAGACTTACTATTATCAAATCGACGGCGAAAACATGTCGAGTAAAGTCGATAAATTCAAAGTCAAAGATGCACCCGTAAGACAGATAAGCGTCGGCGGGGCATCTAACGTCAGAGACTTAGGGGGATGGAGTGTCGAAAACGGGAAAACGATCGCTTACGGTAAACTTTACCGCGGGGGGAAAATCAATTCCGGTAACGCTCCGTGTCTTACAGACGACGGCTTGAATACGATGAGTAGAATTCTCGGGATAAAAACCGAAATCGATTTGCGATTCGAGGGTTGGGATGACGACGGACAGAAAAAAAGCGTTATCGGCGATGATGTAAATTACGTTAAACCGGGCGGTTTTCATTCTTATAATTACATTTTACCCGAATTCAAAAATTACGGGGAGAATAACAGAAGTTATTATGCTCCGTCGGCTCGGTCTATAAAAACGATATTTTCGACTTTGGCTGAAAAAAGTAATTATCCCGTGTATTTTCACTGTAACGCAGGTGCGGACAGAACCGGTGTAGTCGCATTTTTAATTGAAACCGCAGTCGGTGTAAGCGAAGAAGATGCTATTAAAGACTTTGAAATTACGAGTTTTTCCAAATACGGCGCAAGGTATCGCGGTAAGATAGTAAACGGAAGTTTTGTCGGCGGCGTAATGCAGGATGACGATAATAATTTCGTCGCGATGGGATATTTTATCGAAAGACTTAAAGCGGTTTATGCTCCGACGAGCGGAAACGTGAACGAGGCGACGGTCAACTATCTTAAAACCGTATGCGGCGTTACCGAATCTCAGATTAACACTATAAAATCTATAATGTTGACAAAATAAGGTGAAAAATGAAATCTAAAAAAATAATTTCAGCGGTTGCGGCATTTGCAATTCTTTTTGCCGCTACGTCTTGCGGAGGAACGGAAAACGATAACGATATGAATAAAATTACTTTACCGAATTACGACGAGTACGAAACCGAATACGAAACAGTCATTTCGGGTTGGCTCATTCCTTCGTCGCTTAATGAAACCAACGTAAAATGGATTAAGGAGGCGGGGATAAGCGTACTGCACGCAAATGCTGCGGGCAACGAAGTTTTAAGTTTTCCGTCTTACGATCAAAAGGCTAAAGCCGCGCTTGATCTGCTTGGGAACAACGGCGTTAAAGTCTATGTGAATACGGGTTCGCGCGACGGGGCGTCTTATCAGAAAATATCTTCATTCAAGCAAAATTCCGCCGTCCTCGGTATGTCTTTGGACGAACCGAATAAGGCAGAAATAACGTCTATGGCGCAACAGGTCGCATGGTGGAACGCTAACGCCGACGGCAGAGATTTCTACTGCAATCTCTTCCCGTCGTTCGCGCAGGTCGTTCAGAACGATTTCGGCGGAGATTACGCATCGTATCTTAACTATTATTGCGATAACGTTCTCGACAATCTGACTACAGGCGACAAATGGCTTTCGGCGGACAGGTATCCTTTGACATATAATTCCAAAGGTGAAAAAATTCTTGACGACGGATGGCTTTCGGATATACAGATTCTTGCAGGCGTTGCCAAACAACATAAAAACTACAAGACGAATTTCTTTATTCAGACGATGCCTTACGGTATTAAAGAAGACGGCTCGCCGAGCGGAGCGATTTACGGTTCGCGCGACAGAGTTCCTACTTATGAAGATATTCGTATGCAGGAATATGCACTTTCGGCATTCGGTTACGACGGTATTTCGCTTTTTTGTTACGCTACGCCGCTCGTAGGGCTTGAATTTGCCGAAAGTCAGGAGGCAATGATCGGCAGAAACGGTGAAAAGACCGCGATTTACGACAGCGTAAAGAAAGCTAATGCCGAAATTCTCGCGTTCGACCACGTTTTGCAGCAGTTCGACTGGATAGGCACGTTTACCAACGACGCCGGGCAGACTAACGACGATAAGTCGAGGACGCATAATTCGTCGTTCAGACTTCTCAACAGGATTTCGATAAAGAGCGTTCTTTCGCTCAATGCGGTTACGACTTCGCAGGATACGTTGTTCGGATATTTTAACGACGCAGACGGCAACGACGGTATTATGGTCGTAAATTATAACGAAACATCGCTTAATTTGACCGATGAGGTTACTCTTGATTTCGATTCGGCTAAATATAACAAAGCGATTTGTTATATAGGAGGGAAAAAGAATGTCATCGATTTGAACGGAGGCAAACTTAACCTCAGACTCGGCGTCGGTGAAGGCGTGTTCGTAATTCCGTACGCCGAATAAAATTTTTTATAGCCCCGAAAAAGAAAAGCGGTCTGACGACCGCTTTTCTTTTTTTGCGTTTTATATGATTCCGCTTTCTTTCGCGAGTTTTTCGGCATCCGTGCCTTTGATTTTTTCGGTCACTTCTTTAAGCAGAATTTTTTCTTTCAGAGACAGTTTCATGCTTGAAACCGGCTGTTTGTCGAGCGCGTAGTAAACCGCTTTAAGCAGTTCGCGCACGTCGTAAACGCTGCCCCAGACTTCGGGAACGGCTCTGTCTATATCCAGCAGGGTGTATACCGATTCCATGCCCGTCCTCATAGAATATTCTATGGTGAAGATGGTGTCTCTCGGGGTTTCGGCGAACTGACCGATAAACGCGAAGTTTACCGCTCCGTCGGGTACGACCTTAGGTCTGTCGGAATTCTTCCTCGGACGGAAGAACGCGTTGATAAACGGCATATAGCAGGTCGTCGTGTTCGCTTTGGTTCCGGCGTATTCGTCGATTTTGTCGATGGGCAGACCGATATGGTACAGCCATTCGCGGCAGACTTCTTCGCCGGTACATTCGCGCATGGGCTTTTTGACGTAATTGCCGGGTCTGTCGGTGTTAAGCGAGTAGAGCCATACGAGAATCGATTTTTTATCCTGAGATTTGAATTGCGGCTGGCGGTTTATCGTCCAGGACATATACCAGTTGTCCACACTGTCTTTGACGGTAACTATGCCGCCCGTGGTAACTCTGCCCGCTCTCGGATCGCGGCGGCAGATTTTTTCGATATATCCGATGATTTCGTCGTCGGAAGTCTCCACGGTCGCGCTCATCCAGTTGGTTTCGTCGGGGTGGTCGCAGTAGTTGGCAGGATTACCGAAAGACGGATCCTGAATGGCGATGTTTTTCCACAGATCCCATGATTCGCCGCCGCCTTTTCTGATTTTCGACAGATCGGGCGCGTGGGTCTGATCGCCGTAACAACTGGTATCGGTGCAGCAACCGTTTGTGATGAATACAAGGTCGCTTTCGAGCAAATCTATCGATCCTTTCTTTCCGTCTTTGACGTATTCTATCTTTTTAGCCGTCTTCTTTTTGCCGTTGATGTCGAATACCACGTTTTTGACGTCTATACCGTATTCGACTTTTACGCCGCGTTCTTCCAGATATTTCTGAAGGGGCTGAATAAGGCTTTCGTACTGATTGTATTTGGTGAAACGCAGAGCCGAAAAATCGGGCAGTCCGTCGATATGGTGAACGTACCTCTGCAGATACCTCTTCATTTCGAGCGCCGAATCCCACGAATGGAACGCGAACATCGTCTGCCAGTAAAGCCAGAAGTTGCTGTTCCAGAAATTATCGTCGAAATAATCGCTGATTTTCTTGTCTTCGAGTTCTTCTTCGGGCGTCATGAACAGTTTGCTTATCTGCATCGCCGCTTCTTTGTTAAGTCCGAATTTGTTGTCGGTATGCGCGTTTTCGCCGCGATTGACGGTCGCTCTGCAAAGCGAATAGTTGGGGTCGGCTTTGTTGAGCCTGTAATATTCGTCGAGAACCGACAAACCGGGATTTTCGAGCGAGGGAACGTCTCTGAACATTTCCCACATAACTTCAAAATGGTTGTCCATTTCTCTGCCGCCGCGCATATAATAACCGCTGCGCGGAACCGCTCTGCCGTCGCACGAACCGCCCGCTATATCGAGTTTTTCGAGAAGGTGAATATGTTCGCCTTTCATCTGACCGTCTCGGACAAGGAAGAACGCCGCGGAAAGTCCCGCAAGTCCCGTGCCGATTATATAAGCCGATTTACCGTCGACGCCCTCGGGTTTTACCGGATGCGCGAACGCCTCGTAATTGCCTGAACCGTAATACATATATTTTACCTCCGTCGGTTGTTTTTGTTTTTACGGCTATATTATAACGCGTCTTTTTCGGATTTGCAATAGACAATAAAACGCCGCCGTCGCATTTTGCGACGGCGGTTCGACATTGTAAAAATTTTATACGTTTTCGCCTTTTTGTATAGTTTTTTTTCTCCGTAGCCCCGACGTTGCCGCGCGGGCGGTTATCTGTTGAAGTTCGCAAAAGCGGTTTCTATCGCTCCGCCTACTATGCGGCTTACGCGATCGACTATTTGTCCGGGGCTTTCCGCCATGTCGTTCCGTATCCATTCGAGCAATACTCCCACGAATGCGTATTTGTAAAAGTCGGCTATGTACTTCTTGTTCTCTTCGCGCACGGTCTGCCCATTTGCCTTTTCGTCGACGACGTTTTTCAAAAGCGGGTATACGAGACGGTACAGATATTGTTCGAGCATTTCAAGCGAAACCGAGCGATATATGTTGTCTATAAACGTCTTGTCTTTTTTCGCAAGGTCGAAGACCGACAGAAAGCCTTCCTGCCATGTATCGTAAGTTCTGTTTTCTTTAAGTACTTTTTCGGTGTCTTCTATGCATGTCCATTCTACCAGATCGTATATATCCTGAAAATGATAATAAAACGTCTGGCGGTTTATGCCGCATTCGTCGGCAATGTCCTGTACGGTGATTTTATTGAGTTTTTTCTCTTTCAGTAAATTTTTCAGAGCGGCTGACATCGCTCTTTTGGTTATATCGCTCATATTCTTCCGTTAAGCGGGTAACGTTCTGTTTTGTCTGAACCAGTCGGTCTCTTCGAGTTTAAGCGTCGAATTCGTGAACTTCATCGAATAATCTTTTCCGTTTGCGACGAGCGCGATGTTGCCGTTCATCGACGTGAAACGTCCCGCGTCGTAATCGAGACACAGCGATGTGACGTATACGTCGCGGGTGTATCTGAACACTCTGTCGACGAACGCCTGCGTCGGGAACTGATTGTTGTTGTTTTTGGTGTATTCGGGACTGCCCGCGCATGCGCATATGCATACCACGTCGGGCTGAATAACGCTTAAAAGAGCCTCGGACGACGAAGTCTTCGAGCCGTGGTGTCCGGCTTTGAACAATCTCGTCTTGCCGAGTTTGCCCGCGTTTTCGGTGACCAGACTCTTTTCGCCGCCCTCTTCGAGGTCGCCCGTGAACAAATAGCGGTATGTATCGCCGCCGACGGTCTGTTTAATCTGAAAACATACCGAGTAGTCGTTTTCGGTAGTCGCCTTTTCGTCGTAATACTTCTGATACAGAAATTCTAGCGAGACGGTTTCGCTTAAAGCGTATTCCGCCTCGGATGTGGGCGTCTTGTTCACGAAAAATTCGGATACCTTTCTTACCGTCGTGCCTGCGGTTTCAAGCGTTTTCAGGTTGGCGTTGAAGTTGTTGTACAGCGTCGAATTCGCCTTCTGATTGCTCTGAGGGAAGGTTATTACCGTAGTTATTCCGTTTTCAAATTTAGAGAACAGACTGTCGCCGTAATTCTTTGTGGAAAAACCCGCGTAATGATCCTGATGGGCGTGGGTTACTATGACGTAATCCAACGCGCCGTCGACGTACGGCGAGACGTAATTATATATATCGTCCACGCTGTCGGCTCTGCTGCCGGCATCGACGAGAATTTCGGTTTCGCCGACTTTTATGAAGACGCAGTCGCCCGTATACTTGTTGCCGAGTTCGAGGAAGTGCGCCGACATATCCGCCGATTTGATTTCGGTCACGTCGAACGCGCCCGCCGTCGAAGTCGTAACCTGTACGGTGTCGGGTATGACGTAATTTTCGTTGGCGGTGACGACGCCTGCCGCCGCTCCGCCGAAAAGACCTATTACAAGGCATACGATCGCAAGCAGGGCGACAAGACCGCCGTTCATCTTTTTCTTTGATTTTTTAGCCATCTTGTTCTACCCCCGTTACGATGATCGTTCTTATGAGTTTCGCGGACGAAAACGCGAAGTGAGAAGAGGTGTATTCCTCATAGTAAATTCCCGCTTTCGTATAGTCGATTTCGTCGACTTTTTCTATATCGTGAGTTTTGTCTTCGCGGTAGTATAAAACGCGCGTAACCGTATCGCCGACGGATTTACCGAAGAACGAAATCTCCGCGCCGCCGTCGTTTACGGTCAATGCCGCTTTTATGTCTTCCGCCGTTACGGGGTCGGCGTTACCCGCCGCCGCGCGTTCGTTTTCGAGTTTTTCTTTTATCGAGGTAAGGTCGATTTCGACGTAGTCGTTCTCTTCCGCGGCGACGCCGTTTACCGTAAATCCGCCGAGACGGAAATAACTGAGTTTTTTGCCCGCGAAAAATCCGCCCGCCGCGCCTATAAGAAGACAGACGATCAGGATAATCAGAACGGGCGATTTTTTGATTTTCTTTACGGTCTTTTTACTTACCGTAACTTCTTTCGGCGCGGTCGTCTTTTCGACTTTTACCGCTCTCGCATCGTTATATTTTTTTGCCATAGGTTAAATTTCTCTCTTTATTTTATTTCTGAATATCCAATATATCACGGAATATACCGCGAATACGACCGTAAGAATCGCCGACGCAAGCGTGCAGGACGAAACCGAAATCCTCAGCGAATTGCTTGCTACCGTAAGCGTATTATAAGCGTCTGCCGGCAATGCCGACGTGAGCGCGTCGGTTATGAACGCCGGCGCGGATGCGATATGCGTCAGGCAATACCCCAAAGCGGCGGGGACGGCGTATAACAGAGTGAACGGGATATTTCCGAACCATATCGGCAGCCACAATCTGATCATGGGATTTTTGGCGAACAGTTTCAGAATCATTTTGACGATCAGCCACGCCCACATCGCGAAAGTTACGATGACGATTATCGCGATTACGGTTATCATCGTCGTAAGTCCGTTAATCTGATCCTCGGTGAAAAATCCCTTGATTTTTTCGGTAAGCAGATTTTCTACGTCCTCTTTGGTGTATTGTTTCTTTTCGCCGTCGGAAACGCCTTCGCCCGGACCGTCGTCGTAAACGGCGGCGTCGATCGATGCCGTATCCGCGCTTTCGTCGTCTTTATCAAGCATTCTTCCGACGGTGTTATATATGATCATATCGAGGTTGACGTTGCCGTCGGAGTCCGCAAAATCGTCGAGTATGTTTCTGACGGACTTCTCGATTTCGGATTTTACCGTCGACGAAAGTTCCGAGACGTTCATATCGGAATAATTTCCGTTCGCCGCATTCGAGACTATATCCTTTACGGCTTGGTCTATTATGCCGACCGCCGTTTCGGTTACGGAATCGACCGAGGCGTTTTCGGCTTTTAACGCCTCGAGGAGCGCGTCGGTCTTTTCGTCGAGATACTCGTCGGTAAACCCGAGTTCGTTCAGTATAATATCGACCGTTTTGTCCGACAGGGATTTGTCGTCTATATATTTGTTAATCTCGTCCGATAAGGCGGATTTCACGCTTAATCTGACCATCGATTCGGACAGTTCGTCTACGACGGCGTCGATGCTTTCCGACATTTCTCCGAGCAGAGTTTCGACGTTGTCGGATATGACTTTTTCGACCGCCGCTTTTACCTTGCCGGCGTTGCCTATCCCGCCGAGCAGATCCGCCGTTGTGGCCGAAACGCTTACCGAAAGGGTGATTTCGTCTTCGCCGATCCGATCGAGGACGTCTTCGATGACTTCTCTTTCGGAGACCTCGCCCGTCGCGGAGGAATCCGACGTATCGTCTTCCGGCAGTTGTTTTTTAAGTTCTGCCGCGAGTTCGGGCGTCATTTTCACGCTTGCCTTAAAATCGAGTATCGGGGCGAAAAAATAACAGGCTATCGCAAGTACGCAGAATACCGCTACGATCGCGTTGAATACGAACGTGATGAGTTTATTTGCTGTTTTCATATACTCAGTATAATATTTAGTCCGGCTTTTTGTCAACGAAAAACCGAAACTTACTTGCCAAATACGATGAATTGTGCTATTATGTGATAGTTGTATAAAATTTTTGCGAGGTTGAGATGTCCGTAAACATATACGTCGACAGTTTCGGCGGCAATTACGTCGGTGCTGTCGCCAAAGACGGTAAAGTTCTCGAATACAGACTCGAAACGGCTAACAAAACCGTTGCGATAGGCAGCGTCTTCAAAGGCAGGGTCGAAAACGTGCTTGCGGGCATGAACGCGGCTTTCGTAAACGTGGGGTTGAACCGCAACGGCTATCTCGCCGCCGGCGATATGCTGATGGACAGGAGCGAACTTGTCGGCAGCGTCGAAATGCCGTCTATACTCAACCTTAAACCGGGCGACGAAATAATAGTGCAGGCAATCAAAGACCCCGCCGGCAATAAGGGCGTAAGGCTTACTTCAAACATATCGTTCGCCGGGCGTTACGTCGTGTTTATGCCGACGATTTCGTTTTACGGCGTGTCGAGGAAGATAACCGACGAAGAATCCCGGGCAAGGCTTATGAAAATCGCCGCAGAGTGCTGCCCGAAGAAGATGGGCATAATTATCCGCACTGCGGGCGAACACGTCGGCAAAGCCGAAATAAAACGCGAAACGGCGAAACTCAAAAAACGTTACGAGACCATACAAAAGCAATTCAGAAAACAACCCGCGTCGTCGCTTTTATACGAAGAAGGCAATCTGGCGTTGCGTATAATCCGAGACATATACACCGAGGACATCGACAAATTTATAGTCGGCGACAGGGAGACGTATAAAACCGTTCTCGAATACGCCAGAAATTTTGAAACCGAACTTAAATCAAAACTGATTTTATACGATAAAAAAGCGGATATGTTCAGGTATTACGGGCTGGACGCCGACGTAAGCACGCTGCTTTCAAACAACGTGGCAATGAAGAGCGGCGCATACCTCGTTATAGACAAGACCGAGGCGTTGACGGTCATCGACGTTAATACCGGAGGTTTCGTCGGTGACGCCGATATGGAAAAAACCGCGTTCGATACCAATATCGAGGCTGCGGCGGAGATCGCGCGGCAGTTGAGGCTCAGAAACATCGCGGGGATTATCGTCGTCGATTTCATAGACATGAAAGAGGAGGAACATAAGAAAAAACTCCTCGAAGTGCTATCCGAAAAACTTGCCGCGGACCGCGAAAAGTGCGCGGTGATAGGTATGAGTCCGCTCGGACTTGTCGAAATAACCCGCAAGAAAAAACGCCGCGAAAGCGCATCGTCGCTCGTTCAGTCCTGCCCGTATTGTCAGGGAACGGGAACCATACAGTCGAACGATTACGTCGTGATGAGAATCCGCGCGGGATTGCTCGATCTGTTTGCGAACGGTTACGACAACGCGATCGTCGATTGTAACGTCGACATCGCCGAATACATATTCGCAAAAAAATGCCTTAAAAACGATATAGAAAAAATATGGACGAATAAACGGATATACGTCATTCCGCACAAGACTTATCACAGACAGTTCTTTCTGATGAAGGGCGACAACGACTTTGCAATGAACGTACCCGATAAAGCGAAATTATTATACTGATCGAAAAATAAGGAGTAAGGCATATGAAGAACAAAACTTTCTTCGGAAAACTTCCGGCAATGATTTTAACCGCCGCGTTGGCGGTTTCCTGTGGATCGGGCGTCGTATTTACCGTCGGCGACGACGGAACCGTTACCGTCGATGCGAATCGGACCGTTGCCGACCGGAGATGACGTATGGGCTATAAACTCGATTTTGAACTCGTACCCGACGGATGCTGGTATTCCAATCTTAGGAGCGAACTGCCGCGGAAAGCGTGGGATATAATCCGCAAAGACGCATACGCGCGCGCCGGCGGGCGGTGTATGACCTGCGGC
>USHO01000007.1 GCA_900554485.1 uncultured Eubacteriales bacterium | reverse complement strand
TTCGGAGGCTCTTCCCGATTCGTCCGCGCTCGGAACTTCCGCCGTCGGCTTTGCCGATGTCAAGGGCGGAGATATTAAATACGCTCTCGGCACCGAAAGCAATAAGATTTACAACCTTGCGCCCAAGAACGGCGAGGTTACTCTTTACGCCGTATACGAAATAAACGACGTAAACGATTACGTTATCGAAAACGGCGTCGTTACGGCTTATAACGGCAATAAGACCAGACTCGTTTTGCCCTATGGCGCGACGAAAGTCGCCGCGGGCGCGTTGAAAGACAATAAAACGGTTACTTCCGTGACCGTTCCGTCGACGTATACGTCCGTCGGCAAAGGTGCGTTCGAGGGGTGCGAAAAACTCGAAACTCTTACCGTGCCGTTCATCGGCGGTACGAGAACCTCGAACAGATTCCTCGCGTACGTCTTCGGCGCGGATAAATACGAGAACAACGACTTTTCTTTCGCTGCGTACGTTATGAACAAAAGCCTGTATATGGGCGACAGACACTTTGAAAATCAATATCTTCCGCTTACGCTTAAAACCGTAAGGGTAAATTCCCCGATAAACGAATTTGCCGAAGGCGCGTTCTATAAGGCATACGCGCTTGAAAACGTCGTTCTCGATTACCCCGCGACTTTGAACAGGGTAGGCGATTACGCTTTCGCGTATTGTCCCGCGCTCGGTAAGAAGTCCGACGTAAATCTTCCGATAAGTTTCGACTGGCTGTCCGAAGTCTCCGAAATCGGTAAATACGCTTTCGCTACCTATACCGGCAATTACACGACCGACGTTAAAGAGATTTATCCCGCAGGCGAGGCGATGAAAGATACTTATACCGCCACGCTTTACGCGTCGCCGTATCCGTTTACCAATCTCACCGATATACCCGAACTCACCAACGTGAAGACGATAGAAGATTCCGCGTTTTATTTCTGCTATGCGATAAAAGACGTGAAATTCGGCAACGAACTCGAAACCGTAGAAATGAACGCTTTCTATTATTGCGCCACGCATACTTCGCTTACATTCCCCGAATCGTTGAAGAGCATAGGCGAATACGCGTTCTTCTCCAACTCGTCGGTACTGACGATCGATTTCGGTACGGATATAAGATTTATCGGCACGAGGGCGTTCGCGTTCTGCGGCGCATTGTCGCAGGTGACGTTCACAGGCGAAGACGCACCCGTAACCGGCAATCAGGCGTTCTGTAACGCGCTGACTTCGTACACCAATCCGACGGATGGTTCTACCGAATACGAAATGGTATTCGACGACCTCAGAATTTACGCCCCCGCGAACGGATACGAAACATATTGTTCTTCGCTTGCGGCGTACAAAGATTACCTTACCGTCGCCGATACGTCGGCATCCCCGGCGTACTGGTACGATAAAAACGGAAATCTTACAACTAAATTTGAATTTACTTCCGGCGGTATCGTAAACGTTACCGATAAAGGTCAGGCGTTTATTTCGAGTGTCGACTACTGGAACTTCGGTCAGCCGACTTACAGCGCGACCTGCGGCGAATCTTACCCGATGATGTACGAATTCGTCGACGAAGAGACGTATAATCTCACCGCGGGCAAACATAACAAACCGCTTTACGCAAACCAGAAACTTGTTCATATATGGCATCCCGACCTTGTGGATTATGGCGGTTCCATGTTGAACAACCTCTACTTCCTTATAACCGAAATACCTTACGGGGCAGACGGACAGAGTTACCTTCTTCCCGTCATGGTGCAGGCTATGAACGGCGATAGCGAAGGTAGAGATTACGGCGACGTTTCGGTTTCGGGCAGTTACGTTGCGTCGGTCAACAGGTACGGCGCGGTTAAAATCGGAAGAGCGACCAAAGAAATGAATGCCCCGGTGGTTAAGTGGACAGACGATCCCGAAGGCACTTATTATATGTCCTTTGAAAAGGCTGCCGACCACGAATTCAGGGCTATATATTATAATGATAAGTACGAGGTCATCAGAACCGATGTTTACAGAAGTCTGATGAACGGTAATATGGAGTCTATCGGCGACCCGCTCTATCTCGTATCCGACGACGAAACGGTGTTGTTCGAGGCGAACTCGCTGTATAACAACGGCAACGAACTCTATCTTAACGGTATCGGCGGCGCGAAGATAAAAATCGGGAGCGACACCTATAAAGTCGGGAAAACGGCGAACGTAGCCGGCGCGACTTTCGGCGAAGAAGGGTTCACGGTACTTCTTTCCGATATAGAGAAGAACGGAGTATATAAAAACGGTCTCACCGGTACGGTGACGTTCTCTAAACTTGCCGTAAACGGAGATTACCTCGCCATTGACGTGACGATAGGCGACGATGCGTCGTATAAATATCTTAACGTAACTTCCGACAGCGGTTGGTACAGATGGGGATACGGAGAATTCAAGAGCGTTAAATATAACTATCCCAAGAAGAACTCCGATATAACGGTCGATGACTGGCGGTATAAATTATTCACCGACGTTGAAATCGGCAATTCGATAATTCTCTATGTTTACGCTCCCGACGGTAAGAAAGACGCGCCCGAATACGCGTACTTCCGCGAATACGAAAAGAATACCATGGTCGGTTGCGGAGAAGTCACTTATCGTAAAAACGGAACGATGAATTTCAAGTATGGCGACGGCGACGTTCGTCAGGCGAGAAAACTCGATAAAAGAGGATCTTTCCAGCTCGATAACGCGGCAGATTCCGAGGGGTACAGGAATTTCGTTTATTACGACGATTCCGAAGATATGACGCTTAACCTGATCGAAAGTTATTACGGTTATTCGTTGTATTATTACACCGTCAAGACGGACGGTTACGGGAATATGTATATTCTCGATCAGCACGACGACGGTTTCGACGATGCCTATGTCGGGACTTACGACGACTATAATTCGTTTACCGCCAACGGAACGACTTATTACGAACTCATCTTCAAGGGTAAAAAACTCGACGAGACGACAAATACCACCGTCGGCGAAGAAAAGACTTTCTGGATATTATACGCATTCTCGTCTCTGGCGGCGTATTCCGACGATTACGACGACGCTCAGTGGTACGGCACGCTTGCGGGCATATATACCGATCACGGCGATAAAAATATAACCGCGTACGACGAATTCGGATATAAGGAATTCGACATAAACGTAGACGTTTACGGCAACGTTTCGTATAAACGGTTCACGCACACGGCGACTATAAACGGTAACGTCGTTTATACCGAAGTCGAAAGCGGCGAAGTCGCAAGGCTCGTCTCCGTGATGAGCAGCGACGGCGGCGTGGCGTACTTTATCGCCGTAGATAAAAACGGCAACTGTTTGTTCACGCTCCGTCGTTACGACACCGTTACGGGTGATGCGTATTTCGTATTCGCTTACGATGCCAAGGGCATTAAAGTTTCCGTCGACGTAGCAGATATCAGCGTCGAAATCGACGTAACGAAACTTAAACGATTATAAAGCGTTATTCCGTCCGGATGAAACCTGCCGGACGTTGTAATAGAAATAAAAAAGGAGAAAGAAAAGACATGAAAACTAAAAGACTGTTGACTCTGCTTTTGGTTGTCGCTACGGCTTTTTGCGCGGCTTTTGCCGTCGGTTGCAAAGGTAAAGAAGAAAAGCCCGCTACCGTCGAATCGGTAACGCTCAGCGAAGAAAGCGTAGAGTTGAACACGGGCGATGCTTTGGATTACAGCGCCTATACGGTCACTGCCGGATATTCCGACGGCACTACGACGACCGTACCTTTAACAGAGGCGATGTTGAACGCCGAAGATCTTGCGAAATTCAATACGCCGGGAACGTATACCGTAACCGTAAACGCTTTCGGCATGCAGGCGACGCTGACTGTTACCGTTAAAAACCGTAATTTCGCCGACGTTACCGCGGAAGACGTAACCGCCACTTACGACGGAACGGCTAAATTACCCGAGGTTGCGAACCTTCCGCAGGGGGCGTCCGTCGTATGGACTTACTACGTCGGAACTTCCGCCGAAGGCAAGGTTGTCGATAAACCCGTAAATGCAGGTACTTATTACGCGGAGGGCGTCGTATCGCTCAGATATTATAACGATAAGGTTGTGACTGCCAATATAACCATATCGCCTAAGACTATAAACCCCGCCGAACTTACATGGGCTAACGCAAAGCGTGTTTATACCGGTAAAGAAATTACCGTCAACGCTTATCCCGAAGACCTTCCCGAGAATATTACGATAGACGGTTACGAAGGTACCGTAAAGGCGACCGAAGTCGGCGAGTATAACGCAACGGTTAAATTCAGAAACGATAACTCCAACTATACCATAGCGGAAACTTACGATATCACCTGGTCGATCATAAAACCTCTCGAGGCGAAATGGATCGGTGCGGACAACGGTAATCTTTTGGTTGCATCGTTCGCGAATTCGAGTGACACGACTGGCTCTCTTACTTTCAACGGTGCGGTTACTTCTTATACCGTATCTTACGACGGAAACGCCAATCCTACGTTCAGCAATCTTTCCGGTAACGTAAGTGCGGTAGCGCTTAAAGGGCAGGTCCTTAGAGTTACGGTCGGAAGCAAGTCTTATGTACTTGTTTCCGAGGATGATCTTAAAACTTACTTCGCGGGCGAGAAGTACTCTACAATCGTTTCCGAAATAGAAATCGTACTTGACGAAAGTGCGAAAACGTTAAATCTCGTACTTACGGATAAAAACGGCGAAACGGTTAAACCGTTGAGTTTAAGCGCGACCGAAAGCGAAGTTTCGTCCGCCAACGTAAAACTCGTTGCCGACGAAAATACTTACGTCGAATATTACAGTTCATATAAAACTTTAAGATTTTACGGATATGTCAATCCCAACGGATATAAATCCGAAAGTTATTACGACCTTGTAACAAAAGCGAAAGTCGATGAAAAACTTGCGGGACTGGTAAACGGCACTTTTGTCGATGTGGATGGAAAGGAACTTCGTATCAACGGCGCAAAAGACGTTAAATATAACGGCAGAACGATCGAATTGTATGCTGCGTGCTCTTACGGTACGCCTGCCGTTTATGCCGCAATCGGTACCGATACAGTCAATGCTGAACTCGTAATCGGCAACGGATATTATAAATTCAACAGTTCTGTGTATTACGATAAAGCGGGTATTGCTTTCGCGGGTACTTATTATCTCGACAACGACGGAACGTTATCCGACACCGAAAAAGTCGAGTTTATGTCTTATGCCTCTTACGGTAACTTTGACGTAAGAACCAAACTTCTCAATGCCGAAAATACCGCGGAGAGCAAGACGTTTACCGTGAATGCCGCCGAAACTTCCGACAGGGCTGTGTTAAATCTTGCCGACGGAGAACTTACCGCGACGCTTTACCTTAAAAACTCTACCGAAGTTTATGCGACGCTTGTATTCAAAGATAACGGCGCTACCGTTGTTTACGGTTCGAAGAACTTCCTTAAAGTCGATAAACTCATAGAAAAAGCCGGTTGGTCTTCTGGAGAATATTATTCCGCCGACGGTACGAAACTTAAATATGACGGAAAAGGTAAATTTACTTTAGGCGATACGGATTACACCAAGTATTCTCTTGTCTTTGCCGACGGAACGCTTACCGTTACGATAGGCGAGGGCGATAATACTCACGTTATAGTTTATACCGAAAAGCGTTATGTGACGCTCGACGACGAAATATACCTTAACGATCAATCTTATGCCCTCAGCGACGGATATAAAGATACTGCCACGTTTATAAGTGGCGACGATACGATAAGCGTAAGCAAGAATGTCGTCAAAGTAAATGACGTTGCGCTTACCGATGTTGTATTTTCTTTCGTCGACGACGGAAACAACAACGGCAGAAACGTGCTTAAAATAAGCGGTAAACTCGGCGAAGACGATTACGACATTCTATTCTATACGCTCGGAACGGTCAAAGCCGACGGTAAAGGTTTTGCCATTAAGATGCTGGAGCCCTATTACGGAGCGACGTTTATACCCGCCGAAGACGAGACCAAATCGTTCGGCATAACCACCGACGGTAAGGTTATGATAAACGGGCATGAAGTCTTCCCCGAGTCGATCGGCAACAGCGGATTTACCTATTATATAGAAAAAGACGGTCTGCGCGTCAAGGGGCAGATGTACGATAACAGTTCGTACGGATATGCTACGATAGCGGAAGGCGATAAGCAATATGATTACAACTCCGAATTCTTCAGACAATATAAGGGTATGTATGTCGCCGAAGATAATTCCGCGGTATTTGCCTTCCTTAAAGCGAAACTCATATTTGCGAACGAGACGAGTTATACGTCGTATAGCATAAAATCGACGACTGACGATGAAGTTGTTCTTACCGTAGGCGGAAAAGACGCGACATTCTCGACCGTAAGCGGTGTAGACACCGTTGTTTATGACGGCAAGACTTTCAAAAAGGATAAGGATTTCGTCCTCGATAACTATTACGGTAAATACTCGGTTTTCAACGGCGGCGTTTACGACGAAATAACGGTTGACGCAAACATATTCGGCAATCGTCCGTCGGTTGAACTGTCGAAGTTCGTGATGTATGGCGGAAGTTATGTTCCGGTATTCACTTACAATTATTATAATAAGGCTTACGTTATTAAAAACACCGATGCGTCGAGCGCAAACGAGTTGCCTTATTACGCAGTCAACGAATACTATCTTAAATACATCGGCAAAGGTAAACTTAGTGGCAAGACGCTTGAAATATCGCTGTCGGTAGGCACTAAAAACGATAAGAAATTACCCGTGCTTGACGTTCTGTACGACGGCGCTGCCGTAAACGTCATCAAGTACGAATCCAACAAACTTACGGCTGTTATCGGCGAAAAGAATTACTATATCGAGGCGACTTCGGGCGACGAAAAAGAGTATGCGGGATTGAAGGTCTACGAAACTCAGGTCAACGATTACACCGGAACGTATAACTTCAACGGTAATGTTACGGTGGTTGCCGTTGCGGTAAACGCAAACGGAGAAAGTTACGTCAAGATTACTTTCAACGGTGAAGAAGTGAACGCCGCGCTTACGGATATGTCATTCGGTAAGAAAATCGAATTCTCGTTTGGCGGAGTTAAATACGTCGGCAACATGTCCGCGAATTACGCGTACCCGACGCCGAAAGTAAGAATTATGACCGAAAAAGAATATGATTTCTTCTTCGGCGCGACTTATGACGAAACCGCCGACGATTACTCCGTAACCGTCGGAACAAAGGCATTTAAGTTCAATTACGATCTGAATACTCTGAGCCGCAATTACAGCGCATATGAAATCGCGTTCAATACGGCAAAGACTTCTTTTGACGGTAAGGCGGCAACGTTTGTTTATTACGTTAAAGAACTTAAAACCGTTATATTCGGTACGGAGGACGGTAATTTCGCTTATAACGTAGAAACCGGGGTTCTGACCGAAAATGTAACCTTCGACGGACTCAGAGAATTCATATACGACAAGACGACTGCCGTAAACGGAGATCTGTACGTTACGGCAAGAATTACCGGACTCGACGGAACGGTGGCAAAGGTTGAATTCTTCTATGATTTCGGTTCTTCCGGAATGAATAAACTTACCGCAACCGCTATCGACGAAGGATATAAACTCGTCGGTAAAGATACGTCCGGAAACGACGTGACTTCGTACCTGCTTGCCGAGGGTAAGACTTACGCGCTTTATACGCAGGAACAATACGAAATCATCGGTACCTATACGGTAGGCGATAAGCAACTCGTTATCGAAGGAACGCACGAAAAAGGCAAATTCGCATATACCGCCAAGTACGGCGATGCGAATGCTGTTGCGGTAGACATCGATTTCACTGCCAAATCGTTTATGATAAAGGGAGATACAAGCGCGACGATATTTAATTGGACGACCGATAACGGCGCGAAGAAATTCACCGCATCCGAGGTTTCCGCCGCTGCGCTTAAATTCCTTATCGACGGCGATTATATGATCAATCTCGATAATAGTTATTATAATTACCTGATGAAGATAACGATCAAAGGAGTGGTCGACGGGAAGGTTAAATTTAACATAGTGTATAGAACTTATAGTTCGTACACCGTTGAAGGTACGCTCAGCGACGACGGTAATTATATCAGCGCGTATATAAGCTATAAATTAAGGATTTATATAAACGCTCAGAACGATTACTACTATAAACTTGTGGCGGTAAAAGAATCGTCGTCGGCTGTCGATTATCTCGGAACATTCACTGTAAACGAGAACGAATCTCTTACGATTGCGCTCGGTGCGGAATCAAAAGAAGATGACGATTACGATCTCGAAGGGCTTAAGTCTTCGTGTTTCAAAGTTACCTATAAGGGGCAGACCGTTACGGCGAAAACGCCGTATTCGAGTTATTCGACCTTCTCAAGCGGTATCGAATTTACGGTTGACGGCAAGACTTACGTCGCGAAACTCGTAGACGGCGCGATGACCGTCACCGAAAAAACCGCCGCTTAAATTTCGGCAGACTTCGTAATTCTGTCAGAAATCCGGCAGGGCGGAGAAAATTACAAAATACGTCGGAAGACTGTGCTTCGGCGGGCAAAACAGCCCGTCGAAGGGGCAGTCGTTTCGTACGTTTTATGAGAAACGTAAAAAATGAGCAAAAACGACGAAAAACACGAAGAGGAGTTTACCGTCTCCGATATGTCGGCGGACTGGATGCCCTGGAATAACGGAATCCGACGCAGACGTAAAAAAGACAAAAAAGAAAATCAACCTCAAAAAACAAAAAGCGAGAAAAAACAGGATAAAAAAGAATACCGACATATAGTGTTCGCCCAGTTCCTCGCGATGTTGCCCGCAATACTCTGCGTGGCGTGCGCTTTTGCCGTGATGGCTCTTATAGCCTATCTGTGGCTAAAATGAAAATTGTAGGTTTACCTATGGCAAAAATGAAAACGAAAGTTAAAAAACTTAAAATTACGACGATACTCGCCGTAATCGCGCTTACCTTTTGCGCGCTCGGTTTAGCGGGGTGCAGCGATGCGTTCAGCCCATACCGTAAAGGTTATACCGCCAAAGTCGTTTACGACTTCAACGGCGACGACCATACGGAACTCGGTATAAGAACGTTCTACTATATGCCGGATTCCCCGATAATAAAGCCGGAGGCGTCAAAGTCGGCAACGATCGATATTCCTTCGCTGGCGGGCAGTCACGTCAATGACTGGTACGTCGCAGAGGTCGACGATAACGGCGAACCCGTGAAGAACGCGGAGGGTAAATTCAACCTCTCCGAAGAACCGTGGGATTTCTCCGAAGGTAAAAGCGGAGCGAAAGATTCCGTTTTGTATCTTGTCGCCGAATGGACGAAGAACTATGTTCTTACAATCGACGTCGGAGACGAGGCACGCGCGCAGGGCGTTGAAAATAAAGTCGACACATCGTATTCCAAACCCGGACCTATATCCAAACCGGGCGGCAGCGTTCCCAAATGGAAAGGTCATACATTCCATTATTATTACAGGGACAAGGACGACGACACGTCGAGAATACACGACGAAGACTGGGAGAATATCGTAATCGACGACGAAAATCCCGAAATCACGATCTACGTCAAATGGCTTGAGGGAAACTGGACGGTCGTAACCGACAGTACGCAGATGTCGACCCTTTCGGCGAATATGAACTACCTGCTCGAGGCGGACATAGATTTTGCCGATTCCGAGGGTAACAAGACGGCGATAAGCGGCGCGTCGATGTATATCGGTACGTTCGACGGCAACGGGCATACGATAAAGAACTTCAAGTCGACCGTACAGGCGACGGGCAACGCGGCGGATCAGATCGGTCTTTTCGCATCGTTCGGCAAAGGCGGTTGCGTCAAGAACGTAACGTTTGAAAACTGCGTTGTCGAAGTCAATCTTATGGCTCGTCAGGAACACGAAAATTATAAAGTCGGATTCCTCTGCGGAGATCTCTTCTCCAGAACGGATTCTTCGGCGTTCACCGATATTAAATTCGTCGGATGCGAACTCAATATCTACAAGAGAAGTTACGCCGAGAATTACACGATCACACTCGGCGATGCGAACTACTTCGGCGTGTTCGGTAACGTCGGCGACGGTAAATTTTCTATCGCCGATGCCGACAGGGGCATAACCGTAAAAATTAACGACGTAATACAAACTTTAGGTTAAAGGAGACTATACAATATGAAAAGAAAATTAGTGGCAGGAGCGTTGGTCGCGTCCATGGCTATCGGTATCGGAGCGGGTTGCAATAACAAAAAACCTCATACCGATGACAATACCGCGGGCGGTTATCAACCGACCGAACAGGAACAAACTCTTCCCCTCGTATTCGGCATAGACGGCGCGGACGGCGTTTTCAACCCGTATTTTTCGACCGCGTCCTACGACGGCGAAATAGTCGGCATGACCCAGATAGGCATGCTTACCGCCGAAGGTACCGATTATAAGTATGGCGATAATTACGCCTGCGTAACCAAGGACCTCGATATAACGTATATCGACGCGAGCGGCAAAGAGACCAAAAAAGAGACTTCGGCGCAGTACACCCGTTACGACTTCCTTATTAAGAAAGGCATAAAATTCTCGGACGGCGAAGATCTTACTATAAAAGACGTACTCTTCAACCTCTATCTCTTCCTCGACCCCGCATATTCGGGCAGTTCGACGATTTATTCGACGGATATAGTCGGTCTTAACAAATACCGTACCGGTAAAGACGACAAGGGCGCGATGAGCACCATCGACGCTACCGCGACTACCAACGCCGATATGAGACTTCTCAGAATATATAACTGGCTCAATAACCAGATACTTATCAAAGAGTACGGCAGCGTAGGCAATATTCCCGCAAACGCAGGTTACGTTTCGGGTCTCGACCAGTACAAAGCAGAAATCGAAAGCGATATAAAGGCGTTTATCCCGTATTTCCAGACCGAAGTCAAGAACGACTACGATTCCGCAGAAAGTTCTTTCAAAGAAACCTGCAAGGAATACGCATTCAACGAGGTATGGGAACTCTACCTTTACAACTACGGTAAGGTAAAACGTAAAACTCATGCCGGAACTTCGCGTTACGTCAAAGTCGACGACGCAGGCAACGAAGTTTCGATCGAACAGGAAGACGCGAACGACGCGCTTGCCGACAACGATCCGAATAAGAAGACTTACAGATATAAACTCGACTGGGACGGAACCACTTACCACGACGATTTCGCGAAACTTACCACCGACGAGGCTAAAAAAGATTACGCGATAAAGTATATCTATAAGACCACCACCGGTTTTGAACTCACCGAAGATTTCACCATCGATTACGACAAAATCGAAAAGGATGCCCTCAGAAAAGCGATTTACGGCGGCAGCGCGAGTTATTCCTCGCTCTACACCGACATTCAGCTTAACGAAAGATCCAAGATCATAGCCGCAGCCGACGGCGACAATACCGGTTTCAAGTCTATCGAGGGCGTAAAATACAGCACTCAGAACAGTTTCCGTAACGAAAAGACCAAAGAGTATTACGACCTCGACGGCGATTACGACGTTCTTTCGATAACCATCAACAAAGTCGACCCCAAGGCGATATGGAACTTCTCGTTCACGGTCGCGCCCATGCACTATTATTCTTACGACGGCGCGGGCGACGAGGGCGAATGGTGCGTCAACAATAACTACGGCGTAGTATTCAACAGTTCTTCGTTCATGAACGATACCGTCAAAGCTCCTTCCAAACTCGGCGTACCCGTAGGCGCGGGTCCGTACAAGGCGAGCCGCGAAACCGGTCTCGGCAACGATTTGTACCCGGGCAAGAACGAATTCCTTAACAACAACCGTGTTTACTACGAAAGGAACACCTACTTCGATACCCTCGACGGCGTCGAGAACGGCGGACCTATCCAGAACGCGAAAGTAAAATACTTCCAGTACAAAATAGTAAACTCGTCCGTTCTTCTTCAATCGCTTGAAAAGAACGAAATCGACGTAGGCACGCCCAACGCGACTACCGAAAACCTCAACGCGCTCAACGGCGCAACCATGTCGCACCTTACCAGCAAGATGGTATGGACGAACGGTTACGGTTACGTCGGTATCAATGCGGGCAAGATCGCTGACGTATGGCTCCGCCGCGCGATAATCAAGGCGATGAACACCGATATGATTATGGGTTACTATAAGTCCGACGACCTCGCAAGTATAATTTACCGTCCGATGTCCATTCAGTCCTGGGCTTATCCCGATTCGGCGACGACTTACAGCGGCACGACGCTCGATAACTACGACGTAGACTATATCTACGACGGTACGGGCAGAGAAATAGTTTCGATGCTCGCCGAACACGGATATAACGTATCCGCAGACGGAAGTAAAGTAATCAGCGATCCGAACGGCCATTCGATCGAAGAAATGACCTTCACAATCGCCGGCGAAAGCGACGATCACCCCGCTTACCAGATGTTCAAGAACGCTCAGGAAGTTCTCAAGAAGATCGGCATTACCGTAAACGTAAAGACCGACCAGTTCGCGCTTAAAAAACTCGCAAGCGGTCAGCTTACCGTATGGGCTGCGGCATGGGGCTCGACGATAGACCCCGATATGTATCAGGTTTATCATAAAGATTCGACTGCAGGCAGTACGCTCAACTGGGGTTACAGAGAAATCAAAGCCGACAGAGCGAAATACGGTTACGAAAATCAGGTTATAGACGAACTCAGCGCCCTTATCGATCAGGGCAGAGCGACTACTAACCAGAACACCCGTAAAACCACTTATTGGGAGGCTCTCGACCTCGTTATGGAACTTGCGGTAGAAATGCCCACTTACCAGAGAAGAGACCTTACCGTTTACAACAAGAATAAAATCGATACCAACACGCTTAATCAGAACCCCACCGCGTTCGACGGTCTGTTCTCGAAGATTTGGGAAGTCGGTTATACCAGATAATCTTCAATAATTCTTACGGCTTTCGGTCGGCGCGAACCGCCGACCGGGGGCGAACGGAGAAAAAATGTTCAAATATATATTAAAAAGAATAGGGCTGGCGATCGTCATATTGCTGGGCGTTTCCGTAATAATTTACTCGCTTGTCAGAATGATGCCCGTCAACTATATAACCGATAAATTCCAGGCGCAACTTCTCGACGGAACGATCACGCAGGAAGAAGTCAACAGAATGCTCTCTCTTTACGGGCTGGAAGACGACTCCTTCGCGGGTATCTGCAGAGGCTATGCGAAGTGGATAGGCAACGTCATGCAAGGCGACCTCGGCACTTCCTTCCTCTACGGCGACAAAGTTTCGACGGTTATATTCCAGAACATGGGTATTTCGTTCGGTATAGCGTTCGTCGCCCTTATATTCGAGTTCCTTATAGCCATTCCCCTCGGCGTAAAAGCCGCGGTCAATCAGAACGGCGTAATGGACTATACGACCAGTGTACTCGCGATGATAGGTACGGCTTTGCCGACGTTCTTCTTCGCCGCTCTCTGTATCGAACTGTTTTCGGTACAACTGGGCTGGTTCCCGGTAAACGGTCTGCAAGGCACGTTGCCGATAACCGCGTCGTGGTGGACGAGGTTCGTCGATAAATTATGGCACCTTGTTCTGCCGGTATTCATAATGGTGTTCCTGTCGATAGGCGGTCTTATGCGTTACACGAGGACAAACACCCTCGACGTTCTCAACGCCGACTATATCCGTACGGCGAGAGCCAAGGGGTTGCCCGAACGCAAAGTCATCTATAAACACGCGTTCAGAAACACGATGATACCGCTCGTAACGCTGCTTGCCGGTACTATCCCCGGTCTTTTCAGCGGCGCGATGATTACCGAACAGATATTCTCGATACCCGGTATCGGCGCAAAGGCTTACGCCGCGCTCAAAGCCGGCGACGTGCCGTTTATAATGGGGTACAACATGTTCCTCGCCATACTTACGGTTATAGGAACTTTACTTGCCGACCTTATGTACGCAGTGGTCGATCCGCGCGTCAAACTCGCTAAATAACGGAGGGCTTTAACATGACCGAAGATAAAGATTTTGAATTGAATAAGCCCGAAGAGATAGCCGAAGAGATTATCGAGACCGAAGGCGAAAGCGAGAGGAAAGACGCGCCGGTAAACGGCGAAGATCAGGCTTTCAAAAACGGCGAAAGTCTCGAAGACAGGGTTAAACTCCTTTCGCCCGGCAGACTCGTGGCGAAGAGGTTTTTCCGCTCCAAACTGTCGGTTATAGGTCTGGTTACGCTGATTGCGTTTTTCGTCATCTCGTTTTTAGGACCTCTGCTCAGATTCTGCTGCCCGTTCGTATGGGCGCAGGACGAAGTAGACAGAACCCCCGGACCGTACATTTCTCTGTACACGGGTAAGGACTACGCCGACGAAGAGGGCAATAAATTCACCGCTTACGAATACAGCAAAGTCAGAAACAACGAACTTAACGCCGACGCGGGTCCGTCCGCGACGCACCTGCTCGGAACGGACAAGAACGGCTACGACATATTTTCGAGGATAATGTACGGCGGAAGAGTATCGCTGACGCTCGGTTTCGTCGTCGTAATACTCGAAACGCTGATAGGCGTCATTCTGGGCGGACTGGCAGGGTTTTTCGGTAAATGGGTCGACCAGTTGATAATGCGTATAGTCGATATATTAAACTGTATACCCACGTTGCCGATAATGCTTATAATCAGTTTCATGCTCGACGCAAACGAAATTTACGGAATGTCCAAACTCTATATCACGATGGCGATGCTTACGCTCATAGGCTGGGCGGGTACCGCGCGAATGGTAAGAGGTCAGATATTGTTCTTAAGAGAGCAGGAATACATGGTTGCTACCGAGTGTACCGGTCTTTCGATACCGAAGAGGATATTCAAACACCTTCTTCCAAACGTTCTTCCGCAACTTATAGTTTCGATGACGCTCGGTCTCGGCGGTATAATTCTTACCGAGGCGACTCTCGGCTACCTGGGTCTCGGCGTACCGGTAGAATACGCCACCTGGGGCAATATGATAAACGTTCTTACTCAACCCGTTACTTACTGGGGCGCGCACTTCAACCAGTGGATTCCCGTAGGTATCTGCATTATACTCGCGGTGCTTGCGTTCAACTTTGTCGGCGACGGTCTCCGCGACGCGTTCGATCCTAAGATGAAGAGGTAATTATGGCAGACAAGACGAAGAAGGAAGAACTTAAAAAGCACTATCTCTCCGGCAAAGAGGCGCGCGAGATAGCCAAGAAAAACAAGGAATTCGTAAAGCAACTCGAAAAGCGCAAAAAGCGTAAGAACGCCGACGCGAGCGAGTATACCACGGAGATGAAAGATCCCCGTAACATAGTCGAATTCGACAATCTGCACACTTACTTTTTCACCGACGCGGGCGTTTCCAAAGCGGTGAACGGCGTATCGTTCTCGATACCCGAAAATTCGGTCGTAGGCATCGTAGGCGAGTCGGGTTGCGGCAAGTCCGTAACCAGCCTTTCGCTGATGCAACTCATTCAGGGTCCGACCGGTCAGATAGTAAAAGGCGAAATCCGTTTCAAAGCGTCCGAATTCAAAAAGGACGAAAACGGCAAGCCGATCCCCGTATATAAGAAAAAACTCGACGAAAACGGCAACGTCGTCAAAGACGAAAACGGAAACGACGTAATCGAAACCGCGCCCGTTCTCGACAAGCACGGCAAGCCCGTCGTCGATAAAGAGGGCAATGTCAAATACGCGCCCGTACAAGCAAGGGACGAGGCCGGCGTTCTTAAATACGAGACCGAAGAAAAGGTTTACGATATTGCAAGAATGCCGCTTAAAGACATGTCGAAAATCCGCGGCAGGCAGATAGCGATGATCTTCCAGGAACCGATGACTTCGCTTAACCCCGTATTCACGATAGGCAATCAGCTCGACGAAGTAACTCTTCTGCACATAAGAGACGCCGACAAGGCGGAGGCTAAACGCAGAAGTCTCGAAATGCTCGAACTCGTCGGAATAGCGATGCCCGAAAGAGTCTACAAATCTTACCCGCACGAAATTTCCGGCGGTATGAGACAAAGGGTAATGATAGCGATGGCGCTCGCGTGCAATCCGAGGCTGGTTATAGCCGACGAACCCACGACCGCGCTCGACGTTACCATTCAGGCGCAGATACTCGACCTTCTCCGCGACGTGAGAAAGAAGATGAACGGTTCGATAATGCTCATAACGCACGACCTCGGCGTCATCGCCGAAATGGCGGATTATGTATACGTTATGTATGCCGGTAAGGTCGTTGAACAGGGCACCGCGCAGGAAATTTTCAAAAATCCGCTCCACCCCTATACGATAGGTCTTCAGAAGAGCAAACCCGTGGTCGGCAAAGAGGTAGACGAACTCTATTCTATTCCGGGCAACGTGCCGAACCCCGTCAACATGCCCGACTACTGCTATTTCAGAGAGCGTTGCAACGCCTGCACCGAAAAGTGCGCGGGCAAGTACCCGGCTTTCGTTAAAGTATCGCCTACGCACGGCGTAGCGTGTTATAAATACACCGACAAGGCTGAAACAGATGAATAATACCAAAAAATTAAAAGAAAATAAGAGTGAAGACGTCGTCGAAGAAATCGTCGAACAGGTCGAAACCGTCGAAGTTACGGAAGAGATCGTAGACGTGACCGCCGCCGAGGCTGCCGCGGCATCCGACGAACTCGCATCGGCGATAGACGAAGGCGATTACCTTCTTAAAGTCGAACATCTTAAAAAATACTTTCCGCTCGCGACGGACTTTTTCGGTAAACCGAAGTCCTTTGTGCGCGCCGTCGACGACGTTACTTTCGGCGTAAAAGCGGGCAGTACGGTCGGCATAGTCGGCGAGTCGGGTTGCGGAAAGACCACCATGGGCAGAACGATACTTCGTCTGCATTCGGTTACGGGCGGCAAGGTAATCTTCGACGGACACGACATCGGTTCGATGAAGAATGCCGAACTCCGTAAAATCCGTCCTCAGATTCAGATGATATTTCAGGATCCGTATTCCAGTCTGTCGCCCAGACTCCGCGTCGGGGATATTATAGGCGAGGCGGTCGCCGAACACGGAATCGTGCCTAAGGACGAACTCAAAGACTACGTTTTGTCGGTAATGCACAAATGCGGCTTGCAGACGCATTATTACGAGAGATACCCGCACGAATTCTCCGGCGGACAGAGACAGAGAATCTGTATAGCGCGCGCTCTCGCGCTCAAACCCAAACTCGTTATCTGCGACGAACCGGTCTCCGCGCTGGACGTTTCTATTCAGGCGCAGATAATCAACCTGCTTAAATCGTTGCAGAAGAACGACGGAATCGCGTATATTTTCATATCCCACGATTTGTCGGTCGTAGAACACATCAGCGACGAGGTCGGCGTAATGTACCTCGGCAGCATGGTGGAATACGGAGACAAAAAAGACATCTTCTCCAACCCCATGCACCCGTACACTCAGGCATTGTTTTCCGCCGTACCCGTACCCGACCCGGACGTCAAGAACAAGAGAATTATACTTAAAGGCGATATACCCTCGCCGGCAAACCCGCCTTCGGGCTGTAAATTCCATACCCGTTGCAACAAGTGCATGGAGATATGCAAAACCGAGACCCCCGTATTCAGAGAATACGCTCCGGGACACAGGGTTGCCTGTCATTTATACGAACAAAAATAATTCACAGAGAACGACATATGAATAAATTAACAAAAAAACTTTCGCTTATAGTCACGAGCGTCCTGCTTTCGGCAAGCATAGCGATGACGCCCGTGGCGGCGGCCTCTTCGAGAGGTAAAAAGTATACGCAGGGCAATTCGGCGACGACCAATTCCGCCGCCGGTACGCTGGAAGAGGTCACCGACCTCGCCGCGGCGGATACTTCTTCGCTCATATCCGAAAATTACCTTAACGAGAGTCAATCGTCGACGCTTACGGGCGAACACTACGTTATAGTCTCTCTCGAAGGTAAAAGTCTTTCGGACAGGACGAACGGCGACGTGGCCGAATATCTCGACTCCTTCGCGGGGGCGGCTGCCGCCGCCGAAATCGAAGCGGAACAGAGCGCGTTTTTAAGACGACTTTCAGCCGCGAACGTTCCTTACGAATACAAATACGCGTACAATACCGTGGCGAACGCCGTCGCGGTTAAAATCGACGTCAAATATCTTTCCGACGTAAAGAAGATAAGCGGCGTCGACGAAGTTACCGTGTCCGAATATTATTACGCCCCGCAGGATATAGACGTTCAGAACGAGACGA
This sequence comes from uncultured Eubacteriales bacterium, assembly GCA_900554485.1. Lineage (GTDB taxonomy): Bacteria > Bacillota > Clostridia > Christensenellales > Borkfalkiaceae > UBA10281. Next base: position 7,075 of record USHO01000007.1, on the reverse strand, counting down.
ACGTCTGGGGAACGGGTATTTATAAAATATCCGACAAACTCCGCGCGCAGGGCTATGACGGCAGCGGAATGGTCGTTGCGGTACTCGATACCGGTCTCGATTATTCGCACGCGGCGTTTCAGACGATGCCCACCGCCAAAGCGGGCGTCGCGATGCTCGACAAAGCTACCGTAAAAAGCAGCATTTTCAACGGCGATACGAGCAAGGGTCTTATTTCCAAAAACAAGACCGTAACCGTAGACGACGTATATTATAATGCAAAAGTTCCGTTCGCATACGACTATGCGGACAACGACCCGGACGTGTATCCGTCCTATTCTCACCACGGCACGCACGTCGCCGGTATTATAGCGGGTACGCCGATACTTGACGACGACGGCGTCGATCAGACGATAAAGGATCAGGACGGTAACGAAATTCTCGATAAAGACGGCAAACCGATGACTTTCACGGGCGTCGCGCCTAACGCGCAACTCGCGATTTTCAAGGTGTTCACCGATAACGAAGAGGAGGACGGACTCGGCGGAGCGGAGACGGTAAACATTCTCTGCGCCCTCGAAGACTGCGTCAAACTCAAAGTCGACGTAATCAATATGAGTCTCGGCTCCTCGGCGGGTTTCTCCACCGCGGACAACGACTTCATGCAGACCGTGTACGACAACGTAAGAAAAGCCGGCATCAGCCTTATGGTTGCGGCGAGCAACGATTACAGTTCGGCGTACAACGGCGTTTACGGAACGAACCTTGCGACCAGCCCCGACTCGGCAACCGTAGGTTCGCCGTCGACTTTCGACGCCGCGATGAGCGTCGCGAGTATCAACGGTCAGAAAGCCAAGTATATTAAAGTAACCGTAGGCGGCGAAGAGAAGTATCTTTACTTCACCGAGGCGTCCGACGGTAACGGCAACCAGAAAGACTTCATAAAAGAAATAATGAGCAATCCGTCGGTTACGGTAGAGACCGATAACGACGGCAACAGTTACGCCGACCTCGATTACGTCGTCGTACCCGGATTCGGTCAGTCGGTCAACTACGTCGGCGTAGACGTTAAGGGTAAAGTCGCGGTCGTACGCCGCGGCGGAGACGTCACCTTTGAAGAAAAGGTAAGAACGGCAAAACAGAAAGGCGCGATCGCGTGCGTAATTTACAATAACGTTTCCGGCGCGATACGAATGAGCCTCGGTAACCTCTACAACCCCGTACCGACTTGTTCGATAACCATGGACGCGGCGAACACCTTCGTTCCGTCGTCGAACAACACGATAAAGGCTACGACCGGTACGTTCAGAATCAGCGAAAAGCAGAAAGCCGGTCCGTTCATGTCCGACTTCTCCAGCTGGGGTCCGACGCCGGATCTTAAACTTAAACCCGAAATATCCGCGCACGGCGGCGAAATAACTTCGGCTGTTCCCAACGGATGGGCGGAACTCTCCGGTACGAGTATGGCTACGCCCAACCTTGCGGGCGCGATGAGTCTGATGCTCGAATACGTTAAAAACAACAATTCGACTTTCAATCAGACCGAAAGCAGCGCGGATCTCTATTCGGATAAAGTAACTCAGGCGAACCGCCTGTTTATGAGTACCGCTACGATTGCGTACGACGAATACAACGCTCCGTATTCCCCGAGAAAACAGGGCTCGGGTCTCGCGGATATAACCAAAGCCACCACGACCAAGGCGTATATATACGTCAAGGGTACGGATAAAACCAAAGTCGAAGTAGGCGACGACCCCGACAGAACGGGCGTATACAGACTTACTTTCAGCGTAAAGAACTTCGATACGGCTGACAGAACGTACGAATTCGACACGCTTACCATGACCGAAACTCTCGCATCGGATAAAATCTCCGTTGCCGAAAGGGCGTATATGCTCGACGGCAAATGCGATTTCAGCTTCAGACTCGACGATGCCGGCGCAGGCAGCACGCTCGACGGAAAAACCCTTCACCTCAAAGGCGGAGACGACGTAACCGTAACCGTAACCGTTTCGCTTAAAGACGAGGCGAAAAAGTATATCGACGACAGTTTCAAAAACGGTATGTACGTCGAAGGTTTCGTCAAACTCAACGATAAAACCGGCGATACTTCCGCGGTAGACCTCAACATTCCGTGGCTCGGTTTCTACGGCGACTGGTATGATGCCGACATGTTCGACATCTCCGACTACGAACTTTCGGAGAAATTGCAGGACGACAGCATCCCCGACGACCGTAAACCCAAGGCGCAGATGTATGCCACCACGCCGCTCGGCTCTTTCAACGACGGAAAATATATCATTCCTCTCGGCTCGTACCTCTACAGTCAGAGCGACGACCAGAAAAAGATATATTCGTCCACCGATAAGGCGGCTATCTCGATATACGACGAATATAACCACCACACGGTAAACAAACTTTACGCCATATACGCGGGTCTTCTGCGCGGGGCGAAGAGAATGGAAATGTCCATAACCGACGCCGTGACCGGCGAGGTCGTGTATACCAAGTCGATAACCAACGTAAGAAAGTCTTACACCGGCGGGTCTTCGTCGGCAAGAGGGTCTTTCATCGAGGTCGAATGGTCACCGATAGAAGAGGCTATCTCCAACAACAGACAGTATCTGTTCCACGTTGAAGGCGTACTCGACGACATCAGCGAAGAGAGACCTTACGAGGCGGATAAATATTCGTACAACAAGTCGTTCGATTTCACTTTCTTCGTCGACAGCGAGGCGCCCGAAATCACCGACTATAAACTCAGATTTGAATCTTATAAGGACGACACCGACACCATAAGATACAAAGTTTACCTCGACGTAGACGTATACGATAACCGTTACTCTCAGTCGATCGCGCTCTGCTATGCCGATTATAACGAAATGTCCCTCAGACTTTTCGATTCGACGCTTAACCCGATTTATTCCGAGAGCAATTCGACCACGACCGTAACGCTCGACGTAACCGATTATTACGAGGCGGTCAAGAATAAGACCATCACCGACAAAGACCTCTATCTTCAGGTCGACGACTATGCGCTCAATACGAGGGTTTATCGTATAAACGATTTCATCTCGTTTGCGGACGCGGTAAATTATCCCGACGAAGTGAACATCACTTCGGGCAACACGGTGACGGGTAACGAAGATTATTCCAAAGAAATAACGATAAGCGTCAACACCGCGGAACAACTCGCGATTGCCGTCGCGCCCGCCGGCAAGGCGTCCGTAGGTCTTTTCTGGAAGTCTTTCGACGAAAACGTCGTTAAAGTAAGAGACGGCGAACTGTTCGGCGTAGCCCCCGGCGACGCGATCGTTAAGGTGTATGCGGGCAAAAACGAATATGCCGACGTGTATGACGGAATACTCGTTCACGTCGTCGACGGAGATTCCGCGGCGCCGTCCGTAACCAATCTTTCGTTCGGACTTATACAGAATAAGAGCGGCGCAATGGTCAATCCGACCAATGCGACGGTCGACGTAAATCAGAATACCCGTATAGAGATGAAGACGCAGGTCGACCCGTGGTATTATTCCGGCGATCTCGACGTCAAATGGACTACCGACGCCGCCGACGTAGCGACGGTCGACGCGAGAGGTATAGTCACTACCCACAAAGAGGGTATAGCGACTATCCGCGCGACGCTGTACTACAACGGCAGACCTACGATTTATATCGCGAACACGACGCTTAACGTCGGCGCGGAATTCGTCGTAGTCAACGGATATCTGAGAGAATACCACGGCGCGGGCGGCAAAGTCGTTATACCCAAATCGCTCAACGTATACTACATTTACGAAGAGGCGTTCAAGGGCAACGACAACATCGAAGAGATAGAAATTTCTTCGCCGTGTACCGAAATTCAGCAGTATGCGTTCGCAAATATGTCTTCGCTTAAACGCGTTATACTGCCGCACACCGTAAACTTCATATATAAATACGCGTTCTATAACTGCCCGAAACTCGAAACGATAGACATGCACTCGACCTCTGTCGCGTTCGGCATGCATTCCTTTGAAAAGTGCGTTTCGCTTAAAAACATCAACAACGTAACTCTTCTTAACGGACTTAAGAAAGAAGACGTCGAGATAATGAACCTCACCGAGAACGTAGATTTCTCGAGGTCGGCTGCGAAACTTACCACTATGGGCAACTACGCGTTCAAAGATTGTACTTCGCTTACTTCGATAGACATCACCGAACTCCGCGTCGCGGGGCATAACGTATTCGAGAACTGCACGGGTCTTACCACGGTAACGCTCAGCAAGTTCACCGATCTCGGCTCGGATATGTTCTTCAAGTGTTCGTCGCTTAAGAAACTCATCTACACCGATCTTACGGCGGACGACGTCGAATCGATAGTGTACGGAACGAAGGTTTCGCCGTTCGGTAACTGTAACATAACCGACATCGAATGCGCGTCGGGTATACTCAACTTCACCGACGGAGCATGGTATAATGCGGATAAGACCGTTCTTTACAGGGTAAAACAGGACGTGACGAAGTTCACCGTACCCGCTACCGTAGAGACGATCGCCGCCAACGCGTTCTCCGGCAACACGAAACTCACTTCGGTGGAGTTCACCGAAAAAGACGGCGGCGGATACGCGCTTAAAACGATAGGCAATTACGCCTTCTCGGGTTGCGGATCGCTCGCGTCGATAACTCTTCCGGCAAGCGTCGAAGAACTCGGGGTCGGAGTATTCAGTTGGTGCTCCGCGCTTACGAAAGCAGACCTTTCGCAGGTCGCGATAACCGAAATACCCGCAAATACGTTTGCGTATGCCGGCGTCGACGTCGTAACCGACGATCTCGGCAACGCATCCGAAAAGGCGGTTCTTACCTCCGTTAAATTCAACGATGCAGTGACTTCGCTCGGCGATAACTGCTTTATGGCAAGCGGACTTATAACGCTCGATTTGTCCTCGACGAATATAACTTCGATAGGCGACGGAGCGTTCTCCTCCTGCGAGTATCTGCAACAGATAACCCTCGGGAACATCACCGAAATGGGCGACTACGTCTTCGACGGACTTGCGGTTACGAGACCCGTTTTAAGGTCGGTAACTTTCGGCAGCGGCAGTACCGCGCTCGGCGCAGGCGCGTTCAGAGGTCAGAGAAACCTCTTGACGCTCACCTTAGCCGAAGGTCAGAAAAACGTTAAGACGATAGGCGCGTATACGTTCGCTTACTGCGCGAAACTCACCAACATTCCGATTGCGGGCGCGGAAGTGATCGGCGACGGAGCGTTTGCTTACTGTTCGTCGCTGAGGTCGTTCGACCTTTCCGCCGCGGAATCGATAGGCGCGTATGCGTTCGCGGGGTGCGGACATATCTCGAACCCCGCCCTTGAAAACGTTACGTTCATCGGCAATAACGCTTTCTACGGTTGCGATTCGCTCGGAACGGTCGCTCTCGACAAAGTTACCAATATCGGTAAATATGCGTTTGCTTACAGCGGACTTACCTCTGTAACGTTCGGTCAGAAGTTTGAATCGATCACCGAAACGTATCTCGACAGCGAGAATAAAGAGAAAACCCTTTACAGAATCGGTATCGGCGATTACGCGTTCTATAAGAGTTCGCTTAAAGTCGAAGGTACGCTCGCGATTTCCCTTGCGGAAGGCGCGGGTATAGGCGAAGGCGCGTTTGCCGCAACCGCCGGTATCAACGATTTCGCGATAACGAGCGACGACGGCAAGTACGAAGTCGTCGACGGAATGATAGTCGAGAACGTCGCAAACGGCAAGGAAGTTCTTGCGTACGCGTCGCTCGGCAAATCGGGTAAAATAACCGTGCCCGAAAAGACGGTCAGAATAGGCGCGTCCGTATTTGAAAACGTGACCGACGCCACCGAAGTCGAATTCCCCTACGAACTCAAAGCGATCGGCGATAAAGCCTTCTACGGCTGCGGCGCGACGAAGTATGTGTTCGGCGGAATAAACGCGCCCGTACTCGAGGCGACTTACGTCGCGGCGAGCAACTTCGACGAAAAGAGCGACCTGTATAAGATATTCGACAGGAGCGGTGACGTCTTAACCGAAAAATACTATGCGAACTTCAAAGATTACGTTGCGCTCGTACTGTTTGCGGGCAAGGGCGGAGTCACCGGAGTGAAAGACCTCGGTCTTACCGCCGAATTCGCCGAAAACGCGAAAGGTTTCGACAACAGAATTTACAAAGCGTACTTCTCCACGGTAAACAAGACCGCCATGATAGCGGACGACACCACGAGGGAATGCGTCGAACTTCTTAAATCGATACCGACCAAAGCCGAAATCGAGGCGTTGACCGCCGACGATACGACGCTTTGGGCGGAATACAAGAACAAGATGCAGAAAGCGCGCGGCGTGTACGATAACGTTTCGCTCGTTCAGCGTACCGCTTTCGTCGCAGACTGGCAGAAACTTCTCGAATCCGAAACCGCGATGAGGGCTAAAGCCCCCGTATTCGGCGAGACCGTCACGAAACAGGGCATATCTGTAATGACCAGACCCGCAAAGACGACTTACGTCGCAGGCGAGACTTTCGATCCTACCGGTATGGTGCTTACGCTCCTGTGGTCTGACGGCTCGAAAGAAGAGATAACTTCGGGATATGACTACACCAGAACTAAACTCACTAAAAACAGTCGTACGGTAAGCATAAGTTACGAAGGTCTTACCACCTCGCTTAACGTTACCGTGGGAATGCCCGAAATAAGCAGTGTCGAGGTCGCCAGCGCGCCGTCGATACTCGAATACGAGATCGGCGAAACGTTCTCGACGGGCGGTCTTACGCTCAGGGTGACTTATGTCGATGGCAGCACAGAAATCAAATACAACGAATTTACCGTGACCGGCGGAACGTTTGAAACTGCGGGTAAACAGACCGTGACCGTAACTTACAAAGGACACTCCGTAGATATAGAAGTAACGGTCATCGACCCGAACCAACCCGATCCTACTCCCACTCCGGATCCGGACAGTTCGTCCGAAAGCGGAAAGAAGGGTTGTAAAGGCTCCGCCCCGGCGGCGGGCATAGCCCTGCTTGCGATAGGCTTTGTCGCGGCGGGCAAGAAACGCAGAAAATAACAGTATATATGCGGTCGCAGCCG
>USHO01000006.1 GCA_900554485.1 uncultured Eubacteriales bacterium | reverse complement strand
AACGCGTCTTCGTCGCCCGCAAGAGCCGCGCTCAGAGCGCGCAGAGATTTCTCCCTGCCGACATCGAAAGAAGTCGTCACCGACGGGAGAATTACCTTGCCGCGCAACGCGACCATAGGAATCGCGCCGACGGTCTTCATATCGGTTAATTTATCCGAATCGAGTTCGGTAAGTACAGTAGTATTATCCATTATGGTTATATTATATCCGTTTGCGGTCGTTTTGGCAAGCGTTTGACAGCCGTTTAGGAATCGTTCGCAATTCATTTATTCTTTTAACGCAAAAAAATCATCGGAATTTTTCACCCCGATGATTTTTCATACATTATACGACATAAAACAGAACGAGAAATATCATTCCGGTAAGAAAAAACGCTCCTCCGACAATAAGTAAAAACCCGTACGAAGTCTTCTCTTCGCGTTCTTTTAATTTCTGCCTGTATTCGCGATAAGTCTTTACGGTAAGTTTTGCCGCCGGCACGAACGCGCCGATCACGCATCTGCCGAGGTACCTTATACCCGTAAAAAATCCCTCGTTTGAAATCGCGACAAGAAGTCCCGAAAAAAGTCCGACTATGCCCGCCACGGTAAACGCATCGCAAAGCGCGCGATACGCCTCTTTCTGCGTTTCCGCCGAAAACAGATTTCTTGCGGCGGCAACACCGATCGCGATAAGCGCAAGTACGACCGTCGTCACCGAATATTTGATTATTAAGCCGCGTTTACTACGGTTGCTTTGTAATTTCATCTCTGTATTTAGCCTCTTCGGCGGCGTTGCAATACACGAAATGCCCTTCGGTTATTTCCCTCATCGTGGGTTTTTCGACCGAATAATCGTGTTCGGCGATCGGATTGTAAACTATTCTGACACGCTCCTTTTCGGACTTCGGGTCGGGCAACGGTATAGCCGACAACAGCGATTTCGTGTACGGGTGCAACGGATGACGGAAGAGTTCGTCGCTTTCGGCGAGTTCGACCATTTTACCGAAATACATCACGCCGATTTTATCCGAAAAGTATTTCACTACGGAAAGATTATGCGCGATGAACAGTATCGTAAGCCCGAGTTTATCCCTGAGATCGTTAAGCAGATTGATAACCTGCGCCTGAATCGACACGTCGAGCGCGGAAACGGGTTCGTCGGCTATTATCATGTCGGGATTCATCACGACCGCCCTGGCAATGCCTATTCTCTGTCTCTGTCCGCCCGAGAACTCGTGCGGGTAACGCCCCGCATGTTCTCTTACCAGACCGACGGTTTCCAGAATATCGTAGACTTTACGGTCGATTTCTTCTTTATCCCTGACGCCGTTTATGATAAGCCCTTCGGCGATAATCTCCCTTACGGTCATCCTCGGATCGAGCGACGCTATAGGATCCTGAAATATCATCTGAATGCGGGTCGTAAGTTTCGAGCGTTTCGCGACGCGTTTTTTAACCGCGTATTCTTTGCGAAGTTTTTTCAGCGCCTGTTCGTCGCCTTCGGCGGCGGCGAATTTTTCCGAATATTCCTTTTCGAGGTCTGCCGAAAGTCTGGCGGCGTAATCGGAATCGCAGCGTTTAGCCTCACCGACAGCCTCTGCCATGGCGACCTTCCGATCGGCGATGAATTTTGCCGCCTCGGTTTCCGCAGCGGCGATTTCGGCTTTGACGCCTTCCGCGGCAGACGGGTCATCCTTTGCTTTAGCCTTTAATGCCTTTATCTTCTCTGCGGTCTCCGCGCGTTTTTTCGCGATTGCGTCTTTATAAGAACGCGTACCCGCGCTCGTTCTGACGCCCTCGAACCACACGTTGCCGCCCGTTATATCGTAAAGACGTATAATCGAACGCCCCGTGGTCGTCTTGCCGCAACCCGATTCGCCGACAAGCCCGAAAACTTCGCCCTTTCTGACCTCAAAACTTACGTCGTCGACCGCTTTGAGTTCTTTATTGCCCATTTTGAAATACTGGCAAAGATGATCGACTTTAAGCAATACGTCGTTATCGTTTTTCATCGGCGGTCGCCTCCTTTTCTTTCATACGTTGAATACGCCGTCTGATAATCTCGGGCATTTCCACTTTCGGCGCGTCGGGGTGTAAAAGCCACGTCGCCGCATAATGGGTATCGGACACCCTGAACATCGGCGGCTGACGCTCGTAATCGATCGCCATAGCGTATTTGTTTCTGTCTGCAAACGCATCGCCTTTGGGAGGATAGATCATGTTGGGCGGCGTACCCGGAATCGCATCGAGTTTCTCGTTTGTGTCGAGATCGGGCATCGACGACAAAAGCGCCCACGTATACGGATGTCTCGGGTCGTAGAATATATCGTCCGCCGTACCCGTTTCGACTATTTTACCGGCATACATAACGGCTATTCTGTCCGCCATATTGGCGACGACGCCGAGGTCGTGAGTAATAAATATGACCGAAAGATTGCGTTCGCGTTTAAGTTTATTTATAAGTTCGAGAATCTGCGCCTGAATCGTAACGTCGAGCGCGGTCGTCGGTTCGTCGCAGATAAGCACGTCGGGATCGGCGGCAAACGCTATGGCGATGACTATACGCTGTCTCATTCCGCCCGAAAATTCAAACGGATACTGATTGTATCTCAGTCTGGGGTCGGGTATTCCGACCTCTTCCATAAGTTTAAGGGCTTTCGCCTTGGCAAGTTTCCTCGTGATTTTGTTTACGACCTGCGACGCTTTTTCTTTGAACGCGTCGATAAGTTTTATCGCCTTGTCGTGAAAATCGGTTTTATCCGCCGCGGCGATTTCTTTTTCGTATTTATCGCGTATATCGACGAGAATTTCGACTATGTTCGCGCGCGCGGCGTCAAGATCGACAAGGGTCTTCGGAACGACTTCCCATTCGACGTTTTTGCCCTTGGCAAGTTTCACGTCGCGTTTTGCAGTCTGTTTTGCGAAACGCTTTTCTTCTTTGGGATTCTTTTTAAGACCTTCGTAATACCTGTCGACGGCGTTTCTGAGACTGCCCGTAAACGTATATGCCGAAGTGTCTTTTACAAGGTCGAGTTTATCTATCGCGACGGTTACGGCATCCGAAAGCGTCCTGCACAGAGCGTTTACTTCCGACCTTTCAGGCAAGTCCTTCCCGAACGTCGGCAATGCGGCGATTATCTTTCCGACCGCGATTTTCTTCGCCGCAACGGATTTCGCGGCGGAATAAGCAAGGGCGCGGGATTCGAGCGCGATGAATTCGTTCATGAAGTTCGCGTCGAGATATTCAAGAGCCATGGCGTTGAGGTCCGAAGTTTTCATTCCCCTGACGTCCGCAGTCGGATTTTTCGTCAGATAATAACCTATTCTGAAGAAGTTCGGTCTTTCGCGCGACAGAATTTCTTCGACGAATTCCTTGACTTCCGCCAAGAGTTTTATGCCGTCGTCGTCAAGGTATTTATGCTCTTTATCTCCGTCGATCGCGCCGGCTATACTCTTTTCCGCAACGGAAATACGATCCTCGTAACTGTACGTCAGAAAATCGTTGCGCATCTTTTTGAGATAGTGTAAAATCGTCTTATACGCGACGTTTTTATCGACCTTATGTTTTCTTTCGGTTCTGAAAACGGCGTCGTCGATATATTCCTGCATTTCTTCGGCAGCCGTTCTCGCCTCGTTGTAAGCGTTTTCGAGTACGTCTGCGCGAATGCAGAAACCGTCGAATTCCTTTGTCATCGCAGTAATCTTGTCGGCGGTTTCTTTGCTCTTGTCGGAAGATTCTATCATCGCAAGGCGAAGATATTCGAGCGTTGCGTTGAACTCCTTACGGCTGTTACGTCTTGCCGCACCGTTTTTCAGCAACATAGCCTCGGTTATCTGCTTACCGATTTTCATTATCGGGTCGAGCGCGGAAAGCGGATCCTGAAAGACCATCGCAAGTTTATCGCCCCTGAGCGACACCATATCGCTTTCCGGAATACGCAAAAGATCCTTTCCGTCGTAGACGATTTTACCGCCCTCGACTATCGCGTTACCCGCAAGTATACCCATTATCGCCCTGTTGGTTACCGATTTACCCGACCCCGATTCGCCGACTATCGCAAGGGTTTCGCCCTTATAAAGATCGAACGAAACATCCCTTACAGCCTGAACTTTACCGTTAGCCGTGCGGAAAGATATGGTTAAATTTTTAACTTCGAGTTTCTTTTCCATTTATCAATCCTCCGAGCCGCGGAGCGACGGGTTGAACGCGTCGCGAAGTCCGTTACCGAACAGGTTGAAACAAATCATCAGAAGAGCGATGAATATCGCGGGAAACAATACGACGTGCGGCGCGCTTGTCATTACAGACTGCCCAGCCGTCAGCATAGAACCTATCGACGAACGGGTTGCGCTGTCGAGGTTTACGACGCCGAGGTACGAAAGCGAAGTCTCGCTGAATATAACGCCCGGAATTACGAGTACCGAACCGGTTATGAGCGTACCGAGAGAGTTTGGGAATATGTGTTTGAACATTATTCTGGCGTCCCTCGCGCCGAGAGTCCTTGCGGCAAGAACGTATTCCTGATTTTTGAATCTGTAAAACTGCATTCTCGTTCTTGATGCCATACCTATCCAGCCGGTAAGAATAAACGCGTATATAAGCGACCCCACCACGCCGACTTTCGACGCAAGATGCAGTTGAAACAATACGGTTACGACTATAAACGGCACGCCGTTAAGTATATCCGAAATTCTTTCCATTACAAGGTCGATCGCCCCGCCGTAATAGCCCTCTATCGCGCCGTATATCGCGCCGATCGTAAGATTTATAAGCGATATGCATATCGCCAGCAGGAAAGAAAACCTTGCGCCTTTGGCAAGTCTCGAGAATATATCGAACCCGCGGCTGTCGGTACCGAAAGCGAAAGACGGTTTGAATCCGTACTGATATTCAAAGAACGTATACGCATTGAGCCTTACGTTATAATTTCCGCTTGCGACACTGCCCGGATCGGCGTATCTCCATCTGCCTTCGGTATCTCCGTTGTTGTAAGGGTCGTTTGCGAGACGCATTTCGCTGACGTAATTATCTTCACCCGTCGTATAATAATCGGGTATTCTGTTACCCTCTGCATCGAGTGTGTCGTTATCGTCGGGATCTTTGACGTTCGCGCCGGTTCTACCCTTCGCGTCGGTACGATACCAGACGTCCGTAAGCGTCCGCGATACCTTGTTTTTAGTGTAAGGCAGAATAACCTGTTTCCCGTGTTCGTCCTGCCATTTCTGTATATTTATATATTCTTCGTAAGTAATCTGCGTTTCGATGGGCAATACGGAGTAATAACTGTTAAGGCGAACCTTATAAAGCGTCGACGTATTCCCGAATAAATCGGTGGTCGTTCTGGAAGAAATATATTTCGTAACCGGATTATACCCTGTTTCTTCCGCCATAGCCTCGTATCTGCCGTACAATCCCGAAGATATTTCCTTTTTCTGCGTACCGTCCCAAAAACCGCTGCCGTCGAAAACCGAAAGTCTCGGGGTGAGATGATAATAATACTTCTGATATTGGTCGGTCGCGGTTATGTTCTGATAATTGCCGTTGACGCAGAACGGACCTATTATGGCGTATAAGACAAGCAATCCTATTATTATTGCCGCGACGACGGACCCCTTGTTCTTTTTGAACCGACGGAATGCATCGCGGAAATACCCTACGGGTTTAGTCTCGAATTTCTTATCGTGCATCGAGCCGTCGCGGGCGACGAATTCAAATTTTTCTTTGGGTATATTTTCATATAAAATTCTTTCGTTTTCCATATTACTTAGCCCCCATTCTTATTCTCGGGTCGATTATGCCGTAACTTATGTCGACGACTATACCGGCAAGCAAACCGATAAACGTATAAAACATCGTAAGCAGCATAAAGAAGTTGTAATCGGGAACGGTTCTGCCCTGTATCGCATTGACGTACAACGTACCTACGCCGGGTATTGAGAATATCTGTTCGATGATAAGCGAACCGCTCATTATGGCGATAAATTCGCTTAAAATCATCGGAAAGATAGGTACCATCGCATTGCGCATGGCATGGCGCAACGTCGCCTGACGGCGGGTAAGCCCTTTGGTACGGGCAAGCAACATAAATTCGCTTGTCAGCACTTCCGTAAGTTCTGCCCTTGTATACCGCGCGAAACCCGCTATCGTGGCGAACGACATACTGAGTATCGCCGGAATCGCCGATTTGAAAAACGACGCGCTCCATGCGCCTGCCGTTGCGTCGGCGGTCGCAGACGTCCACCCGAGTTTATAATAGAGCAGATATTGCACAAGAAACGCGTATATGAACGACGGAACGGATACGAATATCATTACGCCGGTAGAAATGACGTGATCCTGCCACTTATTCTTTTTAAGCGCGGCGAACACACCGAGCGCAAGACCGAGCGGTATCGACAATAATATGGAATACAGGTTAAGCGCCATTGTAAAAGGCAACTTTTCACTGAAAACTTTCCATACGTCGACGCCTGGGTACAAAACTTCGCTCGTGCCGAAATAACCCTCGGTAAATATGTATTTGAAGTATAAGAAGTACTGAACTATTATCGGCTTATTATAACCGAGCATTTCGCGGCGGCGGAGAATAAGTTCTATATCTTTGCCCGCCTCTTCGATAGGAGTGTTCGGCAACAGTTTAACCAATACGAAACACATCGTAATTATGATGAAAAACGTCAGGAGCATAAGCCCCAGGCGTTTCAATATATACTTGAAAAGATACATTTGTATCACCCTTATATAGCAACCGAGTTACGGGGCGGATTTGCCCCGTAACTTAGTTGTTTTTATGGTTTTTATCGGGAGTTTCCCGAAAATTTCATTCGCATGCCGGCGAATTGCTTACTTGTAGTTGATAACACCGCCCGGTTGATTCTTCGCATAATTGAGGAAAGTATCGTCGTCCATTGCGTAAGTGTAATACTGAACGCCGCCGCGACCTACACCGAGGATATATTCTTCGGTCTTGTAGTTTATCCTCATGCACTTGAGAGACGCCGTCGCATCGGTCATAAGCGGGAAAATATTTGCGGTTTTCATTATTTTACCCTCAACCGCCGCAAGAACATTGATACGGATTTCGGAGGCTGCGTTTACGCCCGCATTGATCGTTGCGGTTTTATCGGTAACTTCGCCGTTTTCAACCACCTTTGCCTGTATAGCCGTACCCATAAGCGCCTTGCTTGCCCAATCGTACAAACTTGCGCGATAGGTCTTTTCGCCGTTACCGTCGAGATCGAGCGTTATATCGAGGTCGATTTTGGTCTTATCGGTATCGCTGTCGTATGCAAGTTTTCCGGTGAAACACTCTATCATGGAGTACGGGTCGAACATCGAACCGCCGTAACCTACGCCCCACAACAAGTCTACCTGACCGGCTCTTAAAGCCTCGCCGAATCCCTGTCCGAGCGGCGCGCTCTGCGTGAATGTAAGGTGACCTTCAAATGCAGTATCTTTGACGGCAGCCGTCCAGACCTTTTTCAGCTCTTCAAAGCCTTTTTCATATGTGGGACCTGCGGAAGGACGACCTATAAGAACCTGAACTTCCCATTTACCGCTTGCGACTTGTTCGCTCGTAATGTATCCTCTTGCGACAGCCTCGTCGTAAGCCTGATCGAACAAGGCTTTCGCTCCGCTGAGATCGTAACCGGTTATGCTGGCGATAGCGTCGTCTTTAGTCGCGAACTGTTTACCCTCGCCGACCTTATCGGTAAGTCCCCAGAAATCGAGAACGGCATCTTTTGCCTCTTCGGTGGAACGGTAAGTTTTACCGGTTTCGGGATCTGCTATTATCATGGAAGAAAGCAGGTATTTCGCAACGCCGCTCGTCGGGAAAAGCGTCTGAATGAAAGATTTACGGTCAAGCGAATAACTGAGCGCCTGACGGAATTCGTCTATCGCGAGAACGGTCTTTATAACCGCATTGCCCGCCGTTACGGGAGTCGCGGTTTTCTGAGCCTCTGCGAGTTTGCTTGCGCTCGGGTTCATCGCGATATACCAGGTCGACTCGGAATCGTTGAAGTAAGTGTAATCCGAAGTATAGTAATCCGCCATATCCTCGGCTCTTAAACTATAAGAATCGAGTTCGCCTTTAAGGAACATCTCCTTACGGGTGGCATCTTCGGTAACCATTTTATAGACTATTCTATTTGTCTGATACTGACCCTTATGTTCTTCTTCGTAATAACCGTGCCATTTGACGTTTCTGGTAAGAACTATCTGAGAATCCGCGACATAAGTGGAAAGTTTATACGGTCCGTAGCCCGAATAGGTCGCTACGCTCGTGCCGTAACTGTTCTGATATACATCGCCCTGATAAGAAATGCAACTCTTGTACAGGTCGGGATTTACAAGGAAGAAACTGGTGCAGAGACCGTAACGGAGATAGAAGTTATCTTCCATTTCGTTCTGCAATACGACGACGAGTTCGAGATCGTTGTCGCCTTTAAGGAAACCGACTTTATCGAACGAAACTTCGTCGATGTATCTGGCGTACGCCGCCATTTCCTCAAATTCGACGTAAGCATAATTCACGCCGTCTTTCATATCTTTAGTCTTCGCCGCATAAGCCTCGACGTCTGCATAGCCGTGAAGTATAGCGACACAATCCTGCAACGCTTTAAGCGTATCGGCTTTAAGTCTTACGATGCCGTTTGCGTCGGCGGCATTTTTAAGCGTCGTCCATGCGGCATAAGTCGAAGTCGTTTCGCCGTCTTTATAGTCGAATTTACCTGCGTCCGCATAATCGTAAAGACCGTTATCGCCCCAGTTGCCGCCGCTTGTAAGGTCGATACCGAGAACTTTATCGTTATAAGTCAGATACCCGTCTTTGTCGGCAACGAATTTTGAAGGATTGACGTATTCGTCGTTGCCTAAGTTCTCGGATACCATAATATCGCTTGCAACCCAACTGCCCTGTTTTGCATAGTTTTCGGCGTTAAGTATTTTGAGGTTACCCGCCTGATAAACGTCGCTGGCGCGGTAGTTGGACGCCTTGGGGTCGAGAAGTAATTTCATGGATTCGACGAAAGTATCAGCGTCGATCTTATCTCCGTTATCGAACAAAAGCGTATCTTTAAGTTTGATCTTATACGCCTTGCCTTTGAGGGTCGACGAATATCCGAACTGCGCCGCATAGTCGGCGGAAACGTCTACGGGGTCTCCGTCTGCCATGGAAGGAACTATTTTATATCCGGTATAATCGTCGTTATAGTCAAATACATAAAGAGCGTCTTCGGAGTAATCGAGTATGTACGTCGCCTGATTTGCCTGATAGGTCTGTACGTTCCACGCCGTGGGAAGATCGGACGGTCCGAGACGATAACTGTAAGTTTTATCGTCGTTTACCCAATAGCCTTCGCGAACGGGTTGATCGTCGTTTGACGAAGGTTTATCCTTCTTGCAGGACGCAAGGCATCCGAATGCCAGGACCGTAACCAACGCCAATGAGAGTAATTTTTTCATTGCTTTATGCCTCCTTTATATTTAACGCCGTAACGTTATTATCGGAATATCCGTTAAGGGTGCTTCCGTTCGTCAGAACGGAAACGGGGTACCCCGTCGGGTTCGGGAAAAACTGTTTTTCTTTGATTTTCCGCATCGATTGTTAAATTGTTGAGATTTTAACACATCAAACTACATTTGTCTACTATTTTCACTGTGTTTTCATATTAGAATTCCTTATACCTCCTATTACACAACGGTTTTTATATTTTTGTATATCGATTTTATATAATAATACGCAAAACAGATAAAAAACATGCCGCAAAGAAAATCCTCGCGGCGTGTTTTTAATTATATACGGACATAAATATTAAAAAATGCCCTTCGCCTCTTGTTCGGCTTTACGTTTAAGCCAGCACTTACGGCACATTGCGGTATATCTGCTGTTTCCGCCCAATACGACCTGCTCGCCTTTATATAATATGTTTCCGCTATCGTCGAACCTTGCCGTAACAGTCGCTTTTGCGCCGCACTTGCATACGGATTTTATCTCCGCTACGGATTCCGCTATTTCAAAAAGCCTTTTACTGCCCTCGAAAAGATGATTGGTGAAATCGCATGCAAGCCCGAAACACAGCACGGGTACGTTGAAATCGATAACTATATCGCCGAGTTGGTCGACCTGTTCGGTCGTCAGAAACTGACACTCGTCGACGATTATGACGTCGTTATCGCTGTGTTTTTCGGCGTAAAACTTATATAAATTCTCGTCGGACGGAACGGCAAACGCCTCGGCGGCAAGTCCGATGCGTGATTTGACTATATCTTTACCGTCGCGCGTATCTATCGCGGGTTTTACAAGCAGAACTTTCATTCCGCGTTCTTCATAGTTGAATTTGGTTATCAATGCCTGCGCGGATTTGGAACACCCCATAACGCCGTACTTAAAATATAATTTAGCCATTTATTCCACCTTGCCGAGTATGAGTTTTTCAGGCTCGGGTTTTTCTTTCGTAATCGTCGTTGCGTCGATAAAACGCTTTTCGGCGTCGGCAAAACGATTTTCGTCATCAGTATACATTATAGCGATTACGTCGCCTTTGTCAACAAAATCGCCGGTCTTCTTTACAAGTCTGATTCCCGCCGAATAATCGATTTTTTCGCCTGCCGCATTCCTGCCCGCGCCAAGCAGAAGGCTGGCTATGCCGTAGCCCTCGGTATCGACTTTACCTATATATCCCGTTGCGTTCGCTTTTACTTCCGCCGAATATTTCGCCTGCGGGAATTTCGTGGGGTCGTCGACGACGCTTACGTCTCCGCCCTGAGCCCCGACCATCTCTCTGAATTTACGCAAAGCCGCTCCGCCCTTTACCGCGTTTTCGGCTTTTCGGCGACACTCCGCCTCACTGCCGTATCCCGCCAGATACAACATATCCGACGCAAGCGCGTAACAGACTTCCGTCAGATCTTTCGGTCCGTTGCCCTTTAACGTTTCTATAGCCTCTTCGACTTCGAGAGAATTCCCTATCGCGTAGCCGAGAGGAACGTCCATATCGGTTATAAGCGCGCTGATTTTTTTGCCCGCTCTCTTACCTATATCGACCATAAGCCGCGCAAGTTTTTCGCTGTCTTCTTTCGTCTTCATAAACGAGCCGCTGCCCGTCTTTACGTCAAGAACGATGCAATCGTCGTCAGCGGCAAGTTTTTTACCCATGATGCTGGCGGCGATAAGCGGCATACTGTCTACCGTTGCCGTGACGTCGCGGATGGCGTACAATTTCTTATCGGCGGGGGCAAGCGACGCGGTCTGCCCTACTATCGCAATGCCTATGTCGTTTACTATCCGTTCAAATTCTTCCGTAGAAAGCGAAGTGTTAAACCCCGGAATAGATTCGAGTTTGTCGACCGTTCCGCCGGTATGCCCTAAGCCCCTGCCGCTCATTTTGGCGACTTTGACGCCGAGTGACGCTACTATAGGAGCGATAATAAGGCTTGTTTTGTCGCCGACGCCGCCCGTAGAATGTTTATCGGCGCGTATGCCTTTTATTTTTGAAAAATCGAGTCTGTCGCCCGAATCGCGCACAGCAAGAGTTAAAGCGGTGGTTTCGTCGACGTCCATTCCGCGAAAATATATAGCCATACACAGCGCGGAAATCTGATAATCTGGAATGCTGCCGTCGGCGCAACCGTTGACGAAAAATTTTATTTCTTCGTCGGAAAGTTTCCCGCCGTCGCGTTTCTTTTTGATTATATCGTACAATCTCATATTTTCACCTTCTTATATTTCGACGCCCGGACATATGCGCCCGTATCTTCGTTATATTAAATACGCCGCGAAACGTCGCGGCGTGGTTCTTATCTCATACCCTTGTCGTAAGGTATACCTTCGGCTTTCGGCGCGCGCGATTTGCCAGACGTAAACGCAAGGACTATAAGCGACACGACATAAGGCATTATCTTTAAGATTTCGCCCGAATGCGGTATCGACGACAGCCAGCCGAAGCCCATATATACATAACTAAGCGATTGGAAGAACCCGAACAGCAACGCCGCCGCGGCTATTTTGAGAGGTTTCCACTGTCCGAAAATCATTACGGCAAGAGCAAGGAAACCTGCGCCCGCCACGCCGACTTCGAAATTCCAGGTGCTGTTTACCGATGCAATATAGACAAGTCCGCCGAGTCCGCCGAGTCCTCCCGAAATCATAACGCCCGCATAACGCATTTTATATACGTTTATACCGACGCTTGCCGCCGCCTGAGGATGTTCGCCGCAAGCCATAAGCCTTAAACCGAATCTCGTTTTATATAATACCACATATGCTACGAAAAGTAAAACGAGAGTGACTATCATAAACAGATTAAGTCGTAATTCGCCTATCTGAAACACGAAATGTTCCTGCTGTTTGATATATGCGAGATATGCCGAAAAATCGGAACCGTTTGAACGCTTTGTATTGAAAGCCTTTATAAACACGACGGCAAAAGCCGTAGCCAGCATATTTATCGCCGTGCCGACAAGGGTCTGATCGGCTTTGAAATTGATGCACGCGACTGCCAGCAACAGCGAACCCACCACGCCCGCGGCAATCGCCGACAACAGGGTTATGACTACCGTTAAAAACGCGTTGAAATTATCGGGGAGCAGAACCATTGCCATTGCGCCGCCCATCGCCCCGAAAACCATTATTCCTTCAAGCCCGATATTGATGACGCCGCTGCGCTCCGAAAACATTCCGCCGAGTGCGACGAGAATAAGCACGGAAGTAAAAACCAACGTATATTGAATAAGGTTAAACATTTTCTTTTCCCTCCGCGTCGGCGGCCTCTGCCGCCCTTTTTCTTAACTTTGCCACTCGCTCCGATTCGCGCTTTTCGGCGTTTCTCGTACCTTTTGCAATGAGCGTTTTTATAAACAGAACGAAAGCGCAAAGATATATGATGATTGCTATTACGAAATCGGCGACTTGCGGATTATAATATTGCGTGTCGAGTTTTCCGCCGCCTATCATGATATGCTGAACGAAATAACCCGCAAAAATCGAACCTACGGGGTTAAGTCCGCCGAGGAACGCAACGGCTATTCCGTTAAAGCCCATACTTGGCAGAGAGCTGTAACCCGTGTTGTATTGTTCTATCCCGCTGAGGTAATAGAACGCCGCGCCGAGCCCCGCAAGCGCGCCCGATATAGCCATTGTGACGATAATGTTTTTCTTATCTTTCATACCCGCGTATTTTGCGGCGTTTTTATTGTAACCGGTTGCTTTGAGTTCGTATCCGAATGTCGTTAAATCGAGTACCACTTTAACCGCGATAGCGATCAGCACCGTAAACAATATGGCAATCGTGACGTATTTGTTATCGCCGAACAGTTTCGACAAGCCTATATCGGGGATAACCGCCGCGGGAGCGTTGTTACCGAGGTCGAGCGTATAAACCGAAGTGCTTTCTTTAACGTTTCCGAGCAACATGTTCGTAAGATACAGACCTATCCAGTTGGTCATTATGCAGGAAATTACTTCGTTTACGTTACAAAACGCTTTAAGCGCGCCCGAAATCATAGCCCACACCGCGCCCGTAACCATCGCGAGCAACATACAGACATACCACGGACAGTGCCATGCAAGAGCCGCATAAAGCGCGGCGCACGCCCCGATCGTATATTGTCCCGCAACGCCTATATTGAACAGACCCGTTTTATACGAGAACAAAACCGACAACGCGCACATTATAAGCGGAGCCGCAGAAACGAGCGTGCTGCCGAGTTCGTATATTCTGCGCTGTTTTCTCGAACTTTTCGCCCAACTTTTGAGTATCGAAATTATCCCTTCGCCCGCGTGTTCGGGGTTTATGCAAAGCAGTAACAAAAAACCTACGAGTATTCCGAGAACGGCGCATATCACCGACGCGAACGCCGACGTAAACTTTTCGTTTTTTAAAAGAGAAAGCAATTTCGGCTCTTTGCCGTTTACGGAAACAAATAACGACTTAAACCAATTGCCCGTTGCGACGAATACTTTTTTTACGTTATTCATTTACGTTTTCTCCTTTATCGCGTTTTGCACCGGACATATAAAGACCGAGTTCCTGCACGGTTGTCTGTTTCGGGTCGAGTTCGCCGACAATTTCGCCCTCGTACATAACGAGTATGCGGTCGGACAAGTTCATTACTTCGTCGAGTTCGAGCGATACGAGCAACACGGCGGAGCCTTCGTCGCGCGAACGCACTATACGGTTGTGTATGTTTTCTATAGCCCCTACGTCAAGACCTCGTGTAGGCTGTACCGCTATGAGCAATTTATGCTCTCTGTCAAGCTCTCTCGCAACTATCGCTTTTTGCTGATTTCCGCCCGACATAGACCTTACTACGGTCTTTACTCCCTGACCGCTCCTTACGTCGAACTCCTCGGCTAAGCCGTCGGCATATTCGCGCACCGCTTTAAAATCAATAAACCCGTGTTTGCCGAATTGCGGTTCGAAATATCTTTGCAAAACCATATTCTGTTCGAGCGAATAGTCGAGGACAAGTCCGTGTTTGTGTCTGTCCTCGGGGATATGGCTCATGCCCGCTTTACTTCTGTTTCTTATCGTGGCGTCGGTAATATCTTTGCCGCAAAGCAATATTTTGCCCGACTCGACTTTTTCAAGCCCCGTTATGCCGTAAACGAGTTCGGTCTGACCGTTCCCGTCTATACCGGCAATGCAGACTATTTCGCCCGCACGGACGTCAAACGAAACGCCGCTCACGGCGTCTTTTTTATGAATTCTGCTTTTAACGTGCAGATTTTCGACTTCGAGTACGACCTCCTTAGGGGCGGAGGCCGCTTTGTCAACCGAAAACTTTACGTTTCTGCCGACCATCATTTCGGAAAGTTGCTCTTTAGTTGTATTTTTAACGTCTACCGTACCTATGTACTTGCCCTTTCTGAGAACAGTGCATCTGTCGGCGACAGCCATTATCTCGTTTAATTTATGGGTTATGAAGAGTATTGACTTACCCTCTTTGGCAAGCTCTTTCATTATCCCCATAAGTTCGTCTATTTCCTGCGGGGTAAGCACCGCCGTAGGCTCGTCGAATATAAGTATCTCGTTATCGCGGTACAGCATTTTAAGTATTTCTACGCGTTGCTGCATACCGACCGTTATATCTTCGATTTTTGCGTCCGGGTCGACTTTCAGTCCGTATTTTTCGGACAGAGCCATAACCTTTTTCCGCGCCTCGGCCTTTGTCAGAAAACCGTATCTGGCGGGTTCGGCACCGAGAATTATATTATCGATAACCGAAAAAATGTCCACGAGTTTAAAGTGTTGATGAACCATACCTATCCCGAGCGCGGTAGCGTCGTTCGGATCTTTTATCTCTACTTTTACTCCGTTTTTTCTTATCTCGCCCTTTTCGGGTTGATAAAGCCCGAAAAGCACGCTCATAAGCGTAGATTTACCTGCGCCGTTCTCGCCGAGCAGCGCGTGTATCTCGCCTTTTTTAAGTTGCAAAGTCACGTCGTCGTTGGCAAGTATGCCGGGGAACTCTTTCGTGATATGCAACATCTCTATTATATAATTATCGTCCATTATAAAGCGACTCCGTAATTTTTTTAAAGGGCTGCCGCAAGTTTTTACAGACTTGCGACAGCCCGCTGTCGGCTATGCCGTTATACTATTGTGGAAGTTGCATAATTGACGGTTATCGAGACTTCGGGGTGATTTTCGGTATCGCCGCTTACGGTCTTTTTGTCGTCAAAAAGGTCTTTTACCAACGCCTTATAGTCGTTTACGGTAAACTTAGTCATTGTCCAAGTATCCATAGGCAACTGAACGTAGTTGTTTTCGGGGTTGTTTCCGTCGATTATTCCGAGAGTGGAAATCTTGCCCGCATATTTGGAGAAGTTGCCGTCGACGGTGTCGGTAAGAGCGGTCAAAGTGGTTGCCGCAAGACCTTTCATTGCCGAGGTTATGCAACGACCTTCTCCGTAGCCTTTATTTATGATAAAACTCTGGTCTACGTCTACGCCGATAAGTTTCTTGCCGACGCCCTTGTCTTTCGCAGCCTCGCAAGCGGAAATGTATATACCGCCGCCGCAGGCGAACACCACGTCAACGCTCTGATACATGGTATCCATATACGCCTTAATCTTCGGGTCGGGTCCGAACTTGTTGCCGTAAACGTATTCGATAGTGACTTCGTTTGATATATTTAATTCTTTAGCCGCGTCGTTCGCACCCTGTACGAAACCGTATCCGTAACGGACAACCGCGGGGACAGCCATTCCGCCGAGGAATCCGAGTTTGGTATAACCCTCTTTAACCGCCGCATAGCCCGCCATATATCCCGGCAATTCTTCCTGATATATAAAGCTCGTGAGGTTAGACGGAAGTTTATAACCTGCCTTTGCGCCTTCGAAATCGCCCGAAC
Source organism: uncultured Eubacteriales bacterium (assembly GCA_900554485.1). Classification (GTDB taxonomy): domain Bacteria; phylum Bacillota; class Clostridia; order Christensenellales; family Borkfalkiaceae; genus UBA10281. Next base: position 10,180 of record USHO01000006.1, on the reverse strand, counting down.
CTACGTCGATTGCGATAAATTTAACGTCGGGGTTTTTCTCAGCGGTTTCTACAAGTGCGCCCGCAAATGCGTATCCCGGGGTAACTATAACGTTATATCCCTCTTCGATAGCGTCGTTTATCGAAGTTACGCGCGCCTGTGTGGAATCGCCCGTCGGCTTATAATATTTGTATTGTATGCCTTTTTCAGTGCCGAATTTCTTGACAGCCTCCCAAGTGGACTGGTTGAAGGATTGGTCGGTTATGTCGCCGTAGTCGGTAACCATAGCGATTTTGTATTCGCCCGAATCGTTTCCGTTGTCTTTGTTTCCGCAAGAAACGAACGCAAAGCAACCGATTGCCATTGCAAGGCACAAAACCATGCTCAAAAGTTTTTTCATAAACTTCTCCTTTCGGGTTTTACCCGAGTTCTATTATTAAATAACGGATTTTTATCCGATATTTCCTTATAGAAAATTCCGCGTTTTAACGCGGAAAGGCGTACGCCTTTCAGTTTATCGAACGTCCGACAAAAATTGCCTTCGCTTTATATTTTAAACCGTTTTCACTCTTCCGTCAACTCGTTTTGAAAATTATTTCAAATTTTTTTTACCGAAAGAGAGCGGCAGCACCTCGTTTAAACGATATTCTTTATATTCTTTCTCGTTGCCGAGTACAAGTATAAAATCTTCGTCGCAAAACTCTGCCATTACCTGCCGACAAACGCCGCACGGCGCGCAAAGGGGCAACGGCTCGTTTTTTCCGCCGATAATCGCGATTTTTGCAAATTCCCTTTCACCCTCGGAAACGGCTTTAAAAAAAGCCGTTCTTTCGGCGCAGACCGTCGGCGTATAAGACGCATTTTCGATATTGCAACCGGTATACAGTTTTCCGTCGGCGGTCAGGAGAGCCGCGCCGACCCTGAACCCTGAATACGGAACGTAGGCGAATTTACGCGCCCCGTCGGCGGCGAGCATAAGTTCTTTGTCGGTCATTTTGCACCTCACGCTATGGCAAGAGCGATTTCCATCATCCCGGTGAAGGAATTCTGACGTTCTTCGGCGGTCGTGTTTTCTTCGGGATAAATAAACGAATCGGAAACGGTACAGATACAAAGCGCCTTTTTACCTGCCCTTGCGGCATTGCAATAAAGCGCGGCGGATTCCATTTCTACGCCGAGAACACCCATTTTGCTCCATTCCATACCCGAATTTGCGTCGTCGTAGAACATATCGGAAGAAAGAATATTGCCGACTTTGAAATTCACGCCCGCCTTTTTACACTCGACGACCGCTTTTTCTACAAGATCGTAAGACGCTATCGGGCAGAAAGTTCCGGGCAGATTATACTGCAACGCATAATTGCCGTTCGTACACGCGCCCATGGCGATTATAATGTCGCGGGCGTGCAGATCGCGGTCAAAACTTCCGCACGAACCTATACGGATAATATTTTCGACGCCGTAAAAATTGAAAAGTTCGTACGAATAAATACCGATCGACGGCTGACCCATTCCGGACGCCATTACGGACACGCGTTTACCCTTATAATAACCCGTATAACCGTTTACGCCGCGCACGTTGTTTACGAGTTTCGCGTCGTCGAGATACGTCTCGGCGATAAACCTGGCGCGCAGAGGATCCCCCGGCATAAGCACCGTCGGTGCGAAATCGCCGTAAGCGGCGGAAATATGCGGCGTAGGCACGTTTTTATGTTCGTTACTCATTTCTCTTCGCTCTCCTTAACAAGTTTTACTATTCTTGACGTTCCGAGTCTCGTCGCGCCGAGCGCGATAAAATCTTCGGCGTCTTTTATTGTTTTTATTCCTCCCGCAGCCTTGATTTTTACGCCCGCGGCGACATTCTCTCTGAAGAGTTTCACGTCTTCGCGCGTCGCGCCCGCAGTCGAAAAACCGGTGGAAGTCTTTATAAAGTCGGCTTTCGCCTCGCCGACGAGTCTGCAACAAATCTTTTTCTCGTCGTCGGTCAGAAGGCATGTTTCGATTATTACTTTAAGTATTTTATCTCCGCATGCGGCTTTGATTTCGGATATTTCGTTTTTGACGAAATCGTAATTACCGGCTTTGAGTTCGCCGATGTTTATTACCATATCGATCTCGTCCGCACCGTTATTCAGGGCGTCCTTAGTTTCAAAAACTTTTGTCGCGGTGGTATTGTACCCGTTAGGGAATCCTATCACGGTGCAAATCTTCAATTTGTCGCCCGTATATTTTTTTGCGCGCGCGACGTATGACGGAGGAATACACGCAGAGGCGGTATGATACTTCATAGCGTCGTCAAGCGTAAGTTTTATATCTTCCCACGTCGCGGTCTGAGACAAAAGAGTGTGGTCGCAATACGATAAAATCTGTTTTATATCCATAATTCAAACACCTTCCGGAACAAAATTGCCCCGAAAAACAGTATAACACAGTCGAATAGGTATTTCAATCGATAGACAAAAATATTTTGTAATTTTTTTTTGAAAAACAGGTCGAAAAAACTTGTCTTTTGCAATTTAATATGATAGAATAATATACGCTTTGACGCTGCTATGGCTCAGTAGGTAGAGCACGTCCTTGGTAAGGACGAGGTCACCGGTTCAAGTCCGGTTAGCAGCTCCATATTCAACTCAGTTAAACCCCTTCGGTTTGACTGAGTTCTTTTTTTAACGTATTCTCGTGTCGTCAAACGGAGCAACCGACCGGCTCGGCACTTTTATACGACAGAGGGCGAGTTATTTCAACTCGCCCTCTGTCGTGTTTTACAATATATCCGTTTCGCCGTTTCTAAGTTTTTTGACTATCGTCTTTACCGCGGCGGCAAATTCGTCATACTTCGTCAGGTCTTCGCCCCAGACGCTATCGTCCTGCATGAACTTAATCACGCATCCGCCGTTTGCAAAATATTCGAGATACTTCTCGTCGTCTTTCATTTCTATGGTACGGCTCGGAAGTTTTGCGTAATACTTTCCGTCTTCGCCTTTCGTCGTTATCTTATATAACGCCATAAGGCACGCAAAACCTTTGGTTAAATTCTCGGGGATCTTGCCGTACTTTTCGTAATAATCCTTAAACGACGGCAATACTCTCGCTTTCCATTTGGATATGGAATTCAAGGCTATACTCGTCAATTGGTGGTTTAAGTACGGATTGAAAAATCTCTCTTTTACGCTTTCGGCAAATTCCGTAGTAGCCGCTATATCGTCCGAAACGAACGGTATTATTTCGCTCGTTAAAGTATCGTTTACGAACTTATACAACGTCTTATCCGTCATACAGTCGTAAACAGTAATTTTTCCCTGCCACAACCCTACGGGAACAAGATTCGTATGACTGCCGTTCAGCACTCTGACTTTACGCTTTTTATAATACTTTATATCGTTCGTTAATACGACTTCGATATTATGCCTTCCGCTCTTTATATACTTACCTATTTCGCCTTTATTCTCTACCGCCCAAAATCCGAAAGGCTCGCCGACAGAAACGAGTTCGTCTTTTTCTCCGACGAGTTTATACAAATGCTCTTTGGTCTCTTCGTCTTTCGGATACCCCGAAACTATTCTGTCTACAAGCGTATTGCAATAATAGTTTTCGCTATCGTTCCACTTCCCGAATTCTTCCGGAAGTTTCCAAAGGTCGATATATTTACTTACGCACTTTTTGAGTTCGTCGGCGTTATTGTCTATGAGTTCCACGGGCATAAGATATACCCCGCCGAGACCTCTGTTGAAACGCTCGAACAAAAACTTCGTGAGTTTTGCGGGATAAGTTATATGCTCGAATCCGTCATATTTGTCTTCCGCGTTAAAACATATTCCCGCCTCGGTGGTGTTTGAAACTATTATCTTCAGATCTTTATCTTTCGCAAGCGAAATATATTCGTCGTAGTTATCGAACGGCGAAATAACAGAGTTCAGAACGTCTATTTTATACACGTCTTCGACCTCTTTCCCGTTTTTAACGCCGCGCAGAACGATATGATATTTATTATTCTGTTTTTCAAACTTTTCGAGCGTGCCGAACGTTATGGGCTTTACGATATTCACTTCGTATTCGTCCGATCCCTCTTTATTCAGCGTATCGAAATACACGTCTACAAACGTCCTTAAAAAATTGCCCTCGCCGTATTGTAATACTTTTATCATTTTATTGTTTCAACCTCTCTTCATGCGGTGTCCGCAGGCGAACCCGTCGTAATCGTCAAGGAAAAATTCCGCGCGTTTATTCATTTCTATTCCGACATCATCGCCCTTGAAACCGAGCGTTATGAACAGATTGCCCATACAGTTATCTATAACGTAAATTCTGATAAGCAGTTTTTCTTTCTCAACCCATTCGGCGGCTGCGACGCAATCGAATTCCCTGCCGGACGGAACGGAAACCCGTTCGGAATAGTAATTCGTTTCGGGAAACGTTCCGCGTTCATAGCGACACATTCCGAATTTTATGCGTTTGACGCCGCGTTTGTTTTCATATACGAACGTTCCGCCGTCATCGCAAAATTCAAGCGCAAAACGCTTTATGCCCATATCGTTAGGCTCTAATTCATATTCCGCCCCGTCGACCGCAGGACGAAAATCGGAATCTTCGTCGCCGTCGGATTTCGGCAGACCGAACTCCGATATACGCTTTTCGAGATTATCGGCAGCATTGCTTTCGGGCAGACTGTCGGTCGAAATACGGTCATAAACCTCGGATACCCATTCGTAGAGGAATTCTCCGCAAAAATCGTCGCCGCTTACCTGCGTATCTCCGTTACATACGAAAAGAAAGTCTTTATCGGGGAAGAAAAACGCGTATTGCGAACCCATACCGTACATCGAATAACCTTTATCAGTGATCCAGAACTGATAACCGTACCCGCGAGATTTTCTTGGCGTATAGTCGTTCCGTGTATAATTCGCTATTCGTTTCGAGGTTGCCGCCGCGATATATTCGGACGGCAGTAAACGTTTACCGTTATGTTCGCCCTTGTTCATCACCAGAAGGCATACCTTTGCAAAATCGCGCAGAGTGCAGATTACTCCGCTCGCGCCCCATGCATACCCGTCGGGAGACGTAACGCAACGGATATTTCCGCTTACGCCTATCTCGTCGAATTCGGGACGAAGATATTCAATAAACGTCTTACCCGTCAATTTTTCCACCAGCGCGCCGAGGACGAAAGACCCCGACGAATTATAATCGAAAACGGTGCCGGACGGTTTTACGCCCCTGACCTTAAAGAAACTTTCCGCCCACGGTAAATCCGGACGCAAAGCGTAGGAATCGGTAAGCGGAGAAACCGACATTTCAAGCATGTCTTCTATGGTGGTTTCTTTTACTTTTTCGTCCGTATTTTCATCGACAAACTCCGTGAAGTACGAACAGATTTTATCGGTCAGTTTAACTTTGTTTTCTCTGACGAGTTTACCTATAGCCAGAGATACGAACGACTTACTGCATGAATACAGCCTGTGATTAAAGTTTTCGTCGAAAAACGGTTTGGCATAAGCCTCCGCCGCGACGTTGCCGCGGCGGATAAACGCGAACGAATGGATATTCATTCTGTATTCGGTAACTTTATCGATAAATCTTACGACGGCGTCGGAAGGTATCCCCTCCGATTCGGGCGTAACGTGTTTCAATTCGTACATAACGTTTTAATAAGGCATTACATATACCGCATAACCTGCGGATAGGTCGAAATCGATTTTTCCGTTTACCAGCGGTCTGAGTTCGCTTTTGCCTTTATACCAGATTTTCACCGCTTTGAAATTATTGCCGAAATCGAGCGTCGCGCTTAAAGATACGTCGCTGAATTTGGCATTGGACGGAGCCTGCGGGTTCATAAGCATATACATATAACGCCCGTTCGCCTCGTCTTTAAGTTCGGTAACCATTGCCATCTGCGAAGTCCCGACGGTAACGTCTTTCAATTCGGCGAATTCGTCCTGTTCTTCGTCCGCGCCGAAAGCGGCGGAAAGATGCAACGTCGAATACGACGTGGGTTTGGTATAATAATAACGCATTCCCGTATAATCGAAGTTGAGTAAAACGGGCGCGAAATCCTGCATTTCGGAATGTATCTGTTGCATCGTATAATACAGTTGCGTGCGCTGACCGTTACGGGTTATATACGCGGAACCGTCGTAAAATTCGTTATCCACGCTGTTCTGTTGTTTTGCCCAGTAAGTAAACGACGCAAACGTCTTGATGCCGAAACCCATATATGCGTTCATCTGCCAGTACATTTCGCTTTTATCGGGGGCTTTAAGGTACACCGTATCGCCCGACAATTTACCCATGCCCATAGTCTGAGCCACGGCGTCGAGTTTGCAGTTGAATTCCTTTGCTACCTTATTTAGTATTCTGAGGTTCCTGAGGTGCGTATCGAGAATGTAATACTCGCTTGCCACACCCGACTTTGTATACTGACGGATAGGATACGAATCCATACAGATACGGTCGCAACCCGACCATTCGCAGAACTGTCTTAAATAGAGTTCGTACTGATCGTAAACGTTGAGACTCGCATATTCACCGTCGGGATCCTGAAACCTTCCGCTTGACGCCGTAGAATCGAGCGGCAGAAGATTGAGTTGAACGTAAATTCCGTCCAGAGCCTTTTCGCACGCCTTATATGTGAGCGCGGCTTGCGGCAACTGATTCCAGAAAGGTTCGTCGACCAGCATTACGCCGTAAAACGCGGGATGATCTTTATAAGGTTCGAGACAAGTGCGGATATATTCGACCATATCGTCTTCGGTCTCAAACTGCAACCCCTCGCCGACCAGCGGCTTTACGGACGCCGAAAGCGCATCCAGACGAGAATCGTAAACGATGATACGGGTTATCCCGGCGGCATACGCCCTGTCCATCGTGCGTTTAAGCACGCTGGTTTCAAAGTTTTCGCCCTTATACGGTTCGTTACCCTGTATCAGAAGAGTATTGAACCCCGCCTCTTTATATTCGCGGTATCTTTCTTCGGTACGGTAATCTTCGCCCGTATTATACTGTTCGTCGTCGCGGAACCATGTTCCGTCGGTCGGTCCCGTATAGCCGTACGTCAGAAACTCGCCGTCGTACGAAGAATAATCGGGCGCGCCGGAAAGGTCGACGGAATTGTCTTTACTTTTACACCCGCTTAACGCCACCGAAAGCGCGGTGGCGGCAACGAGCGCAAAAGCCGTAAATTTAGATAATTTTTTCACGCTTGCTCTCCTTATTTAACAATCAAAAACACCGCATCGCCCGCGCAAAGCGAATACTTGCCGTCAATCGGTTCGCCTGCGGGACGTTTAAGCGAAAACGCTCTGACAGTCTTGCCGAATTTAACGTTTACCGAAATTTCGCAGGGTTCGCCGAATCTGCCGCGAGGATCGTTGGCATTGAACAGACAAAGCACTTTTTCATCCGTTACCGCGTTATGCAAAAGCGTAACGACAAGCGAAGTCTTTCCGTCGCCTTTTATGTCTGCCAATCGCCCCGTATCGCCTTTATCCATAGGTTCGATATGACTTTCCGTCACGGGCAGATCGGTATAATATCCGCTTTCTTCGTATCGTAAATCAAGCAGATAATCGGATATGCCCGAAAGCGCGGAATGTATCTTCTGCATAGAGAAATACAGCGGCGTTTTTTCGCCGTTCTGCGTCATGAAAGACGTTCCGTCGACGAAATATTCCAGATCGCTGTTGCGTTGTTTTCTCCAGTAAGTGAAATACCCGAGACTTTTTACGCCGAATGCAAGCGCACAGTTGATCTGCCACAGCATTTCCGCCTCGTTCGGAGCGCGGTATACGATTTTGTCGTGAGCGTAAAACGCCTGAGTCTGACAGACGAAATAGAAGTTCAGATTACGCTTTCTGACTTCCGCCGCCGCAATCTGAAAACCTTGCAGATGTTCGCGCCGTATGAAGTACCCCGCCTCGGGTTCGAGACGCATGGGGTAAGAGTCGAACATAAGATACGGCATCCCGGTCATATCGAGATAGGTTTCGACGTACTTTTTATATGCGACCGCCTCGTCGTCGATAGTCGTGCCGTCGTAATTTTCGACGAACAGACTGCCGTGCCCCGGGTAGAAAGGCAGAATATTGTTCTGAATGAAAATATCGGGCGCGACCTTTCTTGCCGCCTTTACGACCTGAGACAATGCCTCTATCTGAAACCATCTGGGTTCGTCGACAAGCATAAAACCGTAAAACGCGGGGTGATTTTTATAGTCCTTTATGCAACAGGCTATAAAATCTTCAAGGTCTTTTTCTGTCGCAAATCTCTTGCCTTCGCCGATGAGACCGCCGCGAACCTCGGAACAATCGAATATTCTTTTATCGTAGACGATTATCCGATTTATGCCCGCCGCATAGGCGGTATCCATGTTCTTTTTGGTCTGACTTGTAGCCCATGTCTCGCCGTAATACGGGTCGTTGCCTTCAAGCAACAAAGTGTTAAGTCCGCATTCGCGGTAATAGGTGTACTGTTCTGCCGTTCTGAAATCTTTATTCTGAGTGAACAGCCGAGTACCGGAAAAATACGTCCCGTCTGTGCCCGACGAATATCCGTACAACACAAATACTTTATCTTTCATAATAATCCTTTTAGTCGCGGGGCGGTTTAACCGCCCCGCGTATTTTGTTTTTACGCAGCCTTTTGTAAATTCCATTTAAAGGTAATGGTCTTGCCGGTATACACGTTTTCGTTCTTGCTGTAAAAATCACCCGTTCCGTATACTACGGCATAGCGGTTTTCCAAACTCGTTTGGAAATGCGCCACGGTCTTGCTTATGTCGGAAACCAAAGTTTCTTCGCCGCCCGTTACCGTATGCAAAGTAAATCTTATATTAACCGTGCTTGCCGAACCCGTTTCGGAAGTGGTTATTCTGTAAATATAATCGGTGTTTTCGTCAAGCATTTCCAAACCGAAATGAGAGAATTTGCCGCCGTCAACCTCGTAACTTACATCATTGCCGAGTTCTTTATTCGATCCAAGCCACTCGCGATACTTAAATCCGCTTATCGACGAATAATATTCCGCGCCGCCGGCGTCTACGAGATAAGGTCCGGTTATATACAAACGCTTGTTATAGGTTACCGCGCCGTGTCCCGAAGTCTGTAAGAATATACCCGTATTCTCCGCTCCGCCGCCGATCGGATTTACTCCGTTCTTGTTCACGAACAAACCTACGTTGGGGATATTTTGTCCTTTAAACTTGAATTCGAGCGTATCGCCGACTTTATATTCGCCCAGGCCTTTATAGTCGTAAGTTCCGCTATAACCCACTACTGTTCCGTTTTCTTGCTTTTCGGTTATCGTTGCGGGTTGCAAAGTAAGTTCGCTGCTTTCGGCGGGCGTTTCTATCGTCGCTTCGAAAGTAATGGTCCTGCCGCTTTCTAAATCGCCCGTTCCGTATGCGACGGCGAAACGATTTTCGAGAGAAGGAAGCAAATGCTTTACGGTTTTGGAATACGTCGTTACCTGCGTTTCGGTTTCGCCCGACACGGAGTTGAGCGTGAAGTTCAACGTTACGGTTTCCGCCGAAGCGGTCTTCGCCGTGGTTATTCTGTAAACGTAATCGGTATTATCGTCAAGAAAATCTATACCGAAAAGCGAGAATTTGCCGCCCACTTCGTAACTTAGGTCTGCGCCCATTTCGTAGTTCGCGCTTACCCATTCACGATAAGCGGGGTATCCCGCTGCGCCGGGATAATATTCCGGTCCGCCAGCGTCTACGAGATACGGTCCGGCAATGATCAGGCGTTTGTTGAATTCTGCCCAGCCGTGACCGGAAGTCTGTACGAACAGACCTGTATTTTCCGTGCCGCCGCCTATCGCGTTGACTCCGTTTTTATCTACGAATAATCCCACGTTGGGAATGTTTTTACCCTTGAATCTGAACGTAAGCACGTCGCCGACCTTGTATTCGCCGAGTCCTTTGTAATCGTAAGTTCCGCCGAAAGTCCATTTTCCGTCTTTCTTCGTTTCGGTTATCTTCGCGGGTTTAAGCGTGATTACGCCGTCGGGGATTTCCGCTATCGTGACGACTACCGATTTTACTTCGGAGTCGTGGTCGAACGGCATACGGGCAACGGCTTTATACCATACCGTGTATTCGCCCGCGAGCGCAGCCGTCGGCACGTCGGCAGAGAACGTCTTATTGTCGAGCGAATAGCGCATTTCGGAATATGCGTCTGCCTCGCCTGCGGTTACGAGTGCCTGA
>USHO01000005.1 GCA_900554485.1 uncultured Eubacteriales bacterium | reverse complement strand
CGAATTGCATATAAGATATGCCCCCAATGAAAAGTTTTATCAGACAAAGGGTATGCGTTATCCGATAAATAGAGATGCACCTATTTTCTTTTTGTCGCATACGTTTTCGCCAAAAGATTTTCTGGGCAGCTCCTATATGATAAACCGTACCGATTTCCGTTTTTCGAAAGATTTTTGGTTCTCGGCGTTCGGGCATATCGAGTCGGAGTTCCAGTTCAGTCATGTATGGAATCAGGCACCGTTTACAATGCTTATTCTGCCCAATGCCAACTTGTCGTATACCATACAAGAGGGATCATACAGCTTGTTGAGTCCTATGGAGTTTGTGCTCGACTCGTATGCTTCTTGGGATATAACTTATTTTGCTAACGGAATTCTTTTCAATCGTATTCCGGGAGTGAAGTTGTTGCGTATACGGGAAGTGGTTTCTTTCAAAGGATTTTTTGGAAATCTGTCCGATAAGAACAACCCTTATTTGACGAATCTTAATCCCGACTTGTGGCGATTCCCCGGTGAGAATGTCGTGCATGAGATGAATCCTCGTCGGCCGTATATGGAGTTGGGTGTCGGTCTCGACAACATTTTCAAGATATTGCGTATCGAGTATGTATGGCGGTTGACTTATCGCGAACACAAGGATGTCGCGAAGGGCGGTGTGCGTATTGCTTTGCATTTTTCGTTCTAAGGAAGATTATGGGGCAGATAGTTGATGTATATTATAGAAATAGAATGTTGATAAGTGTAAATAAATACAAATTTGTTGATAAAAACAAGACGGCGATATATTCCTAATTTAATACTAAAATACTACCTTTGTCCGATAATTGTCGGCTTGCGGTAATGGTCGGAGTTTTATCCTCTCATTGTTGTGTGTCGGTATTATGGAAAATATATGACAGATAATATTCATATTATTGCTTGTGGTGAAGAACTCTTGTCCCGTGTGGCTTTTGCCATGCAGGAAAAAGGTCTTTCCGTTTCTTGTTCGGGTTGTGCTCCCGATTTGCAGACGATGCTCGAGAATGGCGGCGTGTTTGTCGGATCTTTGCAGCAGGCCGTATCAGCCGGCCGTAAAGTGAATTTTGTCGTTTCTCCTGCTCTCGGTGTCAATCCCGAGATAGAATATGCCGAGGTGTTGCATCTGCCGGTTATTCCGGTGTCGGATTTGTTTACATCTCTCACCGAGAACAAGGCGCTTGTTGTAGAGTGCAATCCCCGCTATCCCAATCGTATACTTTCTATTATATGGCATGTACTGCAAGCACAGAAGCGTAAATGCGATTATTTGACAGAGAGTTTCATGCAGGGACTTTCTCGCAAGGTCTCTTTGTCCGAAAATACACGTATATGTCTGCTCGACGGCGATTTGCTGTTGCATACCGAGAGTCGCAATTATAAATCGAATATCCTCGTTCTTTCCTCGCTTTTATGGAAAGAAACACCCGATTATCCCACATTCGAGTCTTATCTCGATATATGGCATAAAGTCGTAAACTCTATTGATCGCAACGGTATTGTTATTTACAATCAGGCTGTTACCGTTTTTCAGGAGTGGGCCGAGAATGTGCGGGAAGATATTACGGCTATACCGTATAAAGCGCACTCTTATAGGAAAGAGGGCGATATTTGTTTCCTGACCGGTTCGAAGACCGAGATGCAGTTGTCTTATCCTTGTGATGAAGAATTGTTGTGCGACATCAATGCGGCAAGGTTGGTGTGCCGGCAATTGGGGGTGGCCGACAAATCTTTTTATCAAATGATTGTCTCGGCCGATTTTTTGAAAAAATGATGTTAGTCCTATGATAGTTGCCCGTCAGAAGAAAAAAGAAAACATTGCCGAGTATCTCCTTTACATGTGGCAGATCGAGGATATTATACGGGCATGCGGAGGAAATATCGACGTTATCCAAAAGCAGATTATCGACGGTTATCGGGGACAGTCGCCCGAGACGATGAATGCCATTCGCGAGTGGTACGAGAACTTGTGCGAGATGATGCGCCTCGAAGGAGTTATGGAGAAGGGGCATTTGCAAATCAATAAAAATGTCATTCTCGATTTGTCCGATTTGCATCAGCAGTTATTGAAGTCTCCCCGGGAACCGTTTTACGGGGCGATGTTTTTCAAGACACTCCCTTATATCGTAGAGTTGAGGGCGCGTTCGGGAAATGTTGAGGCAGGAGAACTCGAAACTTGTTTCAACGCTCTTTACGGTGTTCTTATGTTGCGATTGCAGAAAAAGGAGATCTCGCCCGAGACCGAGAAGGCCATACACCAGATTTCGCAATTCCTTGCACTTCTTTCCGAAAAATACAAGCAGGACAAGGCAGGTGAATTGGAACTATAAATAATAAAATCATATCATACTTTATGTCTACGATTCTTGTTACCGGAGCCAACGGGCAGTTGGGCAATGAAATGCGCAATATGTCCCTTCTCGATGATGCCAACAAGTATATTTTTACCGATGTTCGGGAATTGGATATAACCGATCTCGTTGCTGTACAAAAATTTTTATCGGAAAATGCGGTTGATTTTATTGTAAATTGCGCTGCATATACAGCTGTGGATAAGGCAGAAAGCGAAATAGAATTGTGCCGAAAAATCAATGCCTTTGCCGTGGAGAATTTAGCAAAAGCATCGGCTTCTGTCGGAGCAAAAATGATACATGTGTCGACCGATTATGTATACAGCGGCACTCACTATATGCCCTATGTCGAGACCGATGCTGTCGCTCCTGCGTCGGTCTATGGCGTAACCAAGCTCGACGGGGAACAGCTGTTGCTGGCGGCAAATCCGAATTCGGTGATTTTGCGCACTTCGTGGCTTTATTCTCCTTATGGAAATAATTTTGTGAAAACCATGTTGCGGTTGGGACGTGAACGGGAGTCTCTTTCTGTCGTTTCCGATCAGGTAGGAACACCTACTTATGCAGCCGATTTGGCCGCCGCCATTGTTGTTATAATCAATAACGGAGAGTTTGTGCCCGGTATATATAATTTCTCTGACGAAGGGGTGTGCAGCTGGTACGACTTTACGGTAACGATACATCGCATAGCCGGTATCGCTACCTGCCGTGTAGTGCCTATCGATACGGCCGACTATCCCTCGGCGGCCACGCGGCCTTTTTACAGTGTGATGAACAAGAAAAAGATAAAAAACACTTACCCTGTGGCGATACCTCACTGGGAGGAAAGTTTGCGGAAGTGTATCGCCATATTGCAGAGTCAAAACTAAAAACAACCGATACGACGTGAGTACATTTACCGAAGAGATTCAGAAACGACGCACATTTGCTATTATCAGCCACCCCGATGCGGGTAAAACGACCCTTACCGAGAAACTTTTGCTTTTCGGCGGCGCTATCCATGTTGCCGGAGCCGTGAAATCGAACAAGATAAAGAAAACCGCTACCTCGGACTGGATGGAAATCGAGAAGCAAAGAGGTATATCGGTAGCCACTTCGGTGATGGGATTCAATTACGGCGATTATAAAATAAATATTCTCGACACGCCCGGACACCAAGATTTTGCCGAAGATACTTACCGCACATTGACGGCTGTCGACAGTGTTATTATCGTAATTGATGTAGCAAAAGGCGTTGAAACACAGACGCGTAAATTGATGGAAGTGTGCCGCATGCGCAAGACGCCGGTTATCGTTTTCGTCAATAAGCTCGACCGTGAAGGTCAAGACCCGTTCGACCTGCTCGATGAGATAGAATCGGAGTTGAAGATTGCGGTACGTCCGCTCAGTTGGCCTATCAATATCGGCCAACGTTTCAAGGGCGTTTACAACATATATGAGAAGAATCTCAATCTTTATACGCCCAGTAAGCAGGTTGTTACCGAGGCGATAGAATTTCGGGATATCGACAGTCCCGAGTTGGAGAAGCATATCGGAGAGTCCGATGCGACCAAGCTTCGTGCCGATTTGGAATTGATTTCCGGAGTATATCCCGATTTCGATGTCGAAAAATATTTGTCGGGCGATTTAGCTCCGGTATTTTTCGGGTCGGCACTCAATAATTTCGGAGTGAGGGAGTTGCTCGATTGTTTTGTCGAGATTGCTCCGTCTCCGCGTCCTGTACAGGCGATAGAGCGGGAGGTTCGTCCCGAAGAAGAGGCTTTTTCAGGATTCGTTTTCAAGATACATGCCAATATGGATCCCAATCATCGCAGTTGCATTGCGTTCGTGAAAGTCTGTTCGGGAACATTTGTCCGGAACGAAAACTATAAGCATGTGCGCTTGGGCAAGATGATGCGTTTTTCAAGCCCTACGGCCTTTATGGCGCAGCGCAAGTCTACGGTCGACGAGGCCTATCCCGGTGATATAGTAGGTCTGCCCGATACGGGAAACTTCAAGATCGGAGATACACTTACGGCAGGAGAGGATCTTCATTACAAGGGATTGCCCAGTTTTTCGCCCGAGATGTTCAAATATATCGAGAATACCGACCCGATGAAGACCAAGCAGTTGAACAAAGGGCTCGATCAGTTGATGGACGAGGGTGTGGCCCAGATGTTTGTCAATCAGTTCAACGGTCGCAAGATTATCGGTACGGTAGGTCAATTGCAGTTTGAGGTCATTCAGTACCGGTTGCTGCATGAGTATGGGGCTCAATGCCGTTGGGAAACCATCAGCCTCTATAAAGCCTGCTGGGTCGAGAGCGACGATGTCGAAGCTCTTGAAAATTTCAAGAAACGTAAATACCAGTTTATGGCCAAAGATCGAGATGGTCGCGATGTATTTCTGGCCGATTCGGGTTATGTGTTGCAGATGGCGCAGAGCGATTTCCCGAAAATCCGTTTCCACTTCACTTCGGAGTTCTGACGGAACGGTTGTGGCTAATCATTTGCGCATGTGGCGTAATATGATTACTTTTGCGGGCATAAGCAACCCTTATCGTGGAGTAAAAACTTATCATCAACATATATGCAAGAAAAAATCATCATTCTCGATTTCGGCTCGCAGACTACGCAGCTCATAGGCCGCCGTGTGCGGGAGCTCGATATCTACTGCGAGATACTGCCTTATAATAAATTCCCGTATGACGATGAGAACATCAAAGGCGTCATACTGTCGGGTAGTCCTTTCTCTGTATACGACAGTAAGGCTTTCAAGACCGACTTGTCGCAGATACGGGGAAAATATCCCATTTTGGGAATTTGCTACGGGGCACAGTTCTTGGCTTACAGCAACGGCGGAAAAGTAGAGCCGGCACAGAGCCGCGAATACGGGCGTGCCCATCTGTCCCGTTTCTGTAAAGACAATGTCTTATTCAAGAATGTGCGGGAAAATACACAGGTGTGGATGTCGCACGGCGATACCATTACGGCCGTTCCCGATAATTTCAAGGCTATCGCTTCGACTGATGAGGTTGCCATTGCCGCTTATCAGATCGAGGGCGAGCAAGTGTGGGGCGTGCAGTTCCACCCCGAAGTTATGCATACGAAACAGGGTACGGAAATTCTGAGGAACTTCCTCTATAACGTCTGTAAGGTTTCGGGCGACTGGACTATGGCGAATTTCGTCAAAGAACAGGTTGCGAAGATAAAAGAAAAGTGCGGCGACAAAAAAGTCCTTTGCGCGATGAGCGGCGGTGTCGACAGCGCAGTTGCGGCAACGCTTATTCACAAGGCGGTAGGCGACAACCTTACATGCATATTCGTCGATCACGGCTTGCTCAGGAAAAACGAGGCGGAAGACGTTTACAGAACGTTTAAGACAGAACGCGGAATGAATCTGATAAAGGTGGATGCCGCAGACAGATTTCTGAATAAACTTGCCGGCGTTTCCGATCCCGAAACGAAGAGAAAGATCATCGGCGGCGAATTCATAAAAGTATTTGAAGACGAGGCTAAAAAGATAGGCAAAGTCGATTATCTCGTACAGGGTACGATTTATCCCGACGTAATAGAGAGCGGCAAGGGCAAAAGCGCGGTTATCAAATCGCACCACAATGTCGGAGGATTGCCGAGCGTCGTCGATTTCAAGGAAATTATCGAACCTTTGCGAGACCTCTTCAAAGACGAAGTCAGAAAAGTCGGTTTTGAACTCGGTCTGCCCGAAGAAATCGTCATGCGTCAACCTTTCCCGGGTCCGGGGCTTGCGATTCGTATCATCGGCGACATCACCCGCGAAAAGATTAAAACTCTGCAGGATGCAGACTATATCTACCGCGAAGAAATCGCAAAAGCGGGACTCAACAGAGAAATCTGGCAGTATTTCGCTGTTCTTACAAATTGTCGTTCGGTAGGCGTTATGGGCGACAGCAGAACGTATTCTTATACGCTTGCGCTCCGCGCCGTAACCAGCGTCGACGGAATGACTGCCGACTGGGCGCGTATTCCGTATGACGTCCTCGAAAAAATTTCTACCCGTATAGTCAACGAGGTGCAGGATATAAACAGGATAGTTTACGACATAACTTCCAAACCGCCGGCTACGATCGAATGGGAATAATACGTTATGAGTGACAACGAACGCTTAAACGCCCGTTGTCCGCTTTGCGGCGAAGATTTCACCGTCGGAACCGCATCGGGGCAGGTAGTCTGCCCGAACTGCGGACAGACGATTTCGGCGTTACAGGCAACTAAATATTACGAATCGGTTACCGAGAGCGGAGAGACCGCAAAAGAGGCTCACGGCGAAGACTATCACAAGGTGAGACTTCTGCTTGACGAGTGTTACGGTCTTATTGCGAAAGAGCGTTACGAAGAGGCTGAAGGAAAGGTCTCCGAGGCGATGACTCTTACCGAAACCGATTACCGCGTATATATGGCGATGGTTGCGGTAAAGACCAAAAACTATACCGACGTTAAAGACGAAAGCCATACGGAATACCTCAATAAGGCAATTTCCGTGGCGGACAAAGACGAACGTGCGGATATAAAAGCGACGTATAAAAACTTTTACGAAAAGCGGAAGTTTACCGACGAAGAAATGGAAAAGTACGTCGAAGAAACCCGCAAAGACGTTAAAGCGAAAGTCGAAAAATCGCTGAAAGAATCGATTCCGTCTTATATGGCGACCGAAAAGAGTCTTAAATTTCTGCTGGCGGCGTTCCCGCTGCTTTTTGCGGGAGGTGTTACGTTGGTCGTGTTTGCCATAATGAAAGAAAGCGCATGGATGTCGATCGTCGGTGCTGCTCTCGCGATTGCGGGATATATCGCGCTCCGCGTATGGATAAGTAACAGAGAATCGGTAAAAGCGTTCAACGCTGTACTCGATCTGTATGACGTTTTAGACGGAGTCGACATGGCGGACGAAACGGCGGTACCGCTCTATAAAGCGTTATCTGCCGTCGCCGAAAAATTTTCGGATCACGCTCCGGTCGTATCGATGAGCGACGTATTCGGCGAAATGATAAACCGTATAATAGACGTAGATTCCGAAAAACTTAATTCGTTTATGCTCGGTAATAAATTCTTCGGCAGAATGGTGTCCGAAGACGATGAAAAGGCAGATACATAAAATGGTTTACGCAATAGAAAACGAATACATGAAGGTCGCGGTCGACACGGTCGGCGCGGAACTCAAAAGCATTTACAGAAAAAACGGCAATATAGAACACCTTTGGCAGGGCGACGAAAAATACTGGAAAGGACGCAGCCCGATACTGTTCCCGATAGTCGGCAGACTGTATGACGGAAAGTATTCGCTCGGCGGAAAAGAATACGGAATGAATCCGCACGGATTGTTGAGAAAAGTCGAGTTCGTACTCGTCGAAAAGACGTGTAAATCAATGACTTTCGCGTATTCGGCAAACGACGATACGTTCGCGCATTATCCGTTCGCGTTCATATTCAAAGCGGTTTATTCACTTTGCGGCAATCGCCTTACGATTAAGTACGTCGTAAAAAACGTAGGCAACGACGTAATGTATTTCGGTCTCGGCGGTCATCCGGGGTTCAACGTTCCGTTCGACGGCGGCGATTTTGAAGATTATTATCTCGAAACGTCTTTGCCTGTCCGCCCCGAAAGAATGACGCTTACCGAAAGTTATCTCATGAGCGGCAAGGCGGTTGATTATCCTCTTGAAAAAGACCGCATAATAAGGCTTAAACACGATATGTTCGACGACGATGCCGTTATACTTCGCGGCGCGGGCGATTCGCTCACGCTTAAAAGCGATAAGACCGACAAGTCCGTAACGGTGAAATATCCGAATATGCCTTACGTCGGATTGTGGCACGCCGTAAAGACCGACGCGCCGTACGTCTGCATAGAGCCATGGGAAAATCTTCCGTCGCTCGACGGCAAAGTCGAAAAACTTACCGATAAAGCAAACATCGGCATCCTGCCGCGGCAGGAAACTTACGAAAGTTCTATTACCGTATCTCTCGATTGACAATTATCCCCGTCAGATTAAAGTCCGACGGGGATTTATTTATAAAATACGTTAAAATATTTTTCGTAAAATATTGCAATATATTGCGCGTTATGTTATAATGTAAACGAATATACAAAAGGAGGGCTGAACATTGGAAGAAAAAACTTTCTATATGTATAAAATTTCGAGCCTTCTCACGATCTCGAAGATAGTTACCGTACACTACCAGAAACTCGTAAAGACATATTCGTTCCCTCAGGAAAAACATAACTTCTGGGAGATTATTTACTGCGATAAAAATTCCGTTTTCATAACGGTGGAGGGCGACAGAAGACTGCTTAAAAAAGGCGAGATCGTTTTCATCGCGCCGAACGCCGTTCATTCGGTCGAATGCGACGGGGTAAGCGACCCGAATATATTTATCGTCAGTTTTGAATGTCGCTCCAAGACGATGAATTACTTCAAAGGCAAAAAATTCGTCGTGCCCGAAGATTTAAGGTATTTGCTGGCGTCTATAATGAGCGAGGCTAAAAGCACTTTCCAGTTGCCCGATTTTAACCCCAACCTGGACAAACTCGTGCTGAAAAGCGAACCGAGCGTCGGCGGCGGGCAGGTAATCAGAAACAATCTGGAAGAACTGTTCATCAAACTTATCCGCGTCGAAACGGCAAAGCCTGCGTCGAAAGAGGTATTCATATCCAAAATCGAGGACTCCGACGCGCTCGAAGACGAAATAGTCAAAATTCTCGAAAACAACGTCTACGGCAATATCACGCTGGACGCAATATCCGACGCTCTCCACTACGGAAAGACAACGATTTGCAAGACGTTCAAAAAGCGTACGGGTAAGACTATTATCGGGTATTATCTCGAACTGAAAATAGAGGAGAGCAAGAAACTCATCAGGGAAAACAGGAGTTTTTCCGAAATATCGTCTTCGCTCTGTTTCGATTCTCTGCCGCACTTTACCAAGACTTTCAAACGTATAACGACGATGACGCCGAGAGAGTATAAAAACAGCATATTGTAATAAAGTATAAAAAGAGGTAAATATTATAACTACCTCTTTTTTTTATAAAGAGTTATAATTGAGACGTAAGGAGATTAACATATGAAATTCGTACCTACGCTGGACAAGCAATTCAAACCTATGTATCTCGAGTTCGCCGCATATAAGGCGGACGTCGCAAAGGCGGCTCATAAGCCTTTGAAAATCTGCGTCGAAAGAAACGACGGATATAAATACGTTTACGCGTACGACGTGTTTGCCGACGAGAAAAACGCAGACCGCAACAATCGTATGGCGGAAAGACTCGTCAAGACCATTCTCTGGGTGGTCGGCGGATATAAAATCTATATCTGCGGCGACGACGGGATATACGAATATATAAAAAATGCCTATACAGATAACGGACTTCGCGCTTTCGACAAGGGCTTTATGGAAAGGGTTTACGAGAGTAAATTCGAGGTTGTAAAAACCGACGAAAACACTTTCCCCGCGGAGAAGAAATGCTCGCTTAAAGTCGGCGGTCATCTCGACGGTTGCAGAATCGGTTTCGACGCCGGCGGCAGCGACCGTAAAGTCAGCGCGGTCGTCGACGGTAAAGTCGTTTACAGCGAAGAGGTCGTATGGTTCCCGAAAATCAATCCCGACCCCGAATATCATTATCGCGAAATATTGACGGCTATGAAGACCGCGGCAAGCAAAATGCCTAGGGTAGACGCGATCGGCGTTTCGAGCGCGGGCGTTTACGTCAACAATAAAATCATGGTCGCATCGCTCTTCCTTAAAGTAAACGACGCCGATTTTGAAAAGCGCGTAAAGACGATGTATATCGACATCGCCAAAGAAATGGGCGACGTTCCGCTCGAAGTCGCAAACGACGGCGACGTAACCGCTCTTGCCGGAGCGATAGATCTTAACGACAACGAAGTTCTCGGTATCGCCATGGGGACGAGCGAGGCTGTCGGATATATCAATAAAGACGGCGGTCTTAACGGCTGGCTTTCCGAACTCGCATTCGTGCCCGTTGATTATAACGAAAACTCCATGGTCGACGAATGGAGCGGAGATTACGGCTGCGGCGTCAAATACTTCTCGCAGGACAGCGTCATAAAACTTGCCGAAAACGGAGGATTTAAGTTTGAAGAAGGGTTAAGTCCCGCCGAAAAACTTAAAGTTATACAGAAACTCATGGCAGAAGGCGATCCGCTTGCAAAGACTATATACGAAGATATAGGTATTTATCTCGGATATACGTTGCCTTATTACGCTATGTTCTATGACATTAAACATGTATTGCTGCTCGGCAGAGTCACCAGCGGCGAGGGCGGGAATATCGTTATCGCGAAAGCCAAAGAGGTTCTTGCGGCAGAGTTCCCCGAACTTAAATTCGAACTCGAAATGCCCGACGAAAAGAACAGACGCGTCGGTCAGAGTATCGCGGCGGCGTCTCTTGCGGCATCGCGTAAATAATAAAATATAAGTAATTGCGGGCGGTCGGATCGGGTCGCTCGCAAAAAATATAAAAAGGAGAATAAAAATGAAAGTAATTATCGCCAAAGATTACGACGAAATGAGCGCGAAGGCGTTTGAAGTAATGGAAAATGTAGTGAAAAACAATCCCGGGGCGATTCTCGGTCTTGCAACGGGTTCGACGCCGATCGGTCTTTACAAAAACATGATAAAAGACCATAACGAAAACGGCACGAGTTATAAAAATATAAAAACCGTAAATCTCGACGAATATGCGGGTCTCGATTATTCGAGCGATCAGAGTTATGTTTATTTTATGCGTCATAACCTTTTCGATCATATAGATATCGACCTTAAAAATACGAATATCGAAAACGGAAAAGCGACGGACAGACAAGCCGAATGCGACAGATACAATAAACTGCTCGAGGGCATGCAGCAGGATATACAGGTACTCGGAATAGGGTCCAACGGACATATCGCGTTCAACGAACCGGGAACGCCGTTCGGCAGCGTGACGCATATCGTCGATCTTACCGAAAGCACTATAAAGGATAATTCGAGGATGTTCGCGTCTATTGACGAAGTGCCCCGTCAGGCATTCACCATGGGGCTTAAGAACATAATGAACGCGAAGAAGATACTTATTCTTGCCAACGGGGCGAATAAGGCTAAAGCCGTTTACGGACTCGTAAAAGGCGAGGTAAGCGAAAACGTTCCCGCAAGCGTGTTGCAGTTGCATCCCGATTGCACGCTGGTATGCGACGAGGCAGCCGCATCTCTTCTCTGATATAGGTGACGTATGAAAGGTCTTAAAAACGTTTCCGCGTATATCGCGGGTAAAGGAATAGTAAAGACGAATATCGGTTTCGAAAACGGCAAAATCGCATATATCGGCGACGATGCGGGCAAAATAGACAGTCTGTTTGAAACCGACGGCGTAGTTCTTCCCGGGTTTATCGACGAACATATTCACGGCGCGGGCGGGGCGGACGCTATGGATGCGACCGAAGAGGCTCTGCAGACTATTTCCGAATACGTCGCAAAAGAGGGTACGACCGCTTTTCTCGCGACTACGATGACGCAGAGCAAGGAGAACATCTCCGCCGCGTTGAAGAATGTCAGAGAGGTTAAAGAAAAGGGAGAATTCAGAGGGGCGGAAGTCCTCGGCGTACACCTCGAAGGTCCGTTCATTTCTCCCAAGCACGTAGGCGCGCAACCCCTCGAATACGTCGCGAAACCCGACCCCGTGACTTTCGACGAATATAACGCCGTATCGGGCGGTAACATAAAAATAGTTACTCTTGCCCCCGAAGTCGACGGCGGTCTCGACCTCGTAAAGCACCTTAAAAACATCGGCGTCGTCGCGTCGATAGGTCACACGGGCGCAAAGTATTCCGACGTCGAAAATGCCGTAAAAGCCGGCGCAAGCAACGTTACGCATACTTATAACGCGCAGACTCCGCTTCATCACAGAGAGGCTGGCGTCGTCGGTGCGGCAATGCTTTTCGACGATCTTAACTGCGAGATGATCTGCGACACGATTCACGTGAGCGTGCCTGCGATAAAGATTTTCGTAAAGAATAAGCCTCACGATAAATTCACGCTCATAACCGACGCGATGAGGGCTAAGGGAATGCCCGACGGTTTGTCCGAACTCGGCGGTCAGCAGGTGTTCGTCAAAAACGGCGAAGCAAGACTTGCGGACGGAACTCTGGCGGGCAGTGTTCTGCGTATGAACGTCGCCGTAAAGAACCTTGTCGAAAAAGTCGGCGTAAGTCTGACCGATGCCGTTGATTTTGCATCGGCGAACCCCGCGAAGAACCTCGGCGTATATAACGAGCGCGGCAGCATCGAAGTCGGTAAGAGAGCCGATTTCACCGTTCTCGATAAAGATTATAACGTGCTTTATACGGTTATAGGCGGCAATGTAGTTTATAAGGCGTAAGGCAATCGACGTAAAAGATTATTAAAACGGAGCCTTTCGGGCTCCGTTTTTTTTGGCGTATCGGCGGGCATACGGTTTTTCTTACGAAAAAGTTGCCAAATAAAAATAAATCTGATAAAATTTATAAAAATTCGTAAAATCGGCGCAGGACGATCGTATATAAGGTGAAAATGGAACGCTCCGAAATCAAAACGCTTTTTGAACAACTCAAAGCGGGTAAAAAAGAATATTTTTCGAGGTTTTATACTCTGACGAAACGGTCGGTCTATTTTACCGTGCGAAAATACAGCCGCGACGAGTTTTTTATCGAAGACGTTATGCAGGATGCGTACATATCGTTTCTCAACAATATGCAGTCGATCGACGGCGACCCGTTGCCGTATCTGATAACGATAACGAAAAACAAGGCGCTGGATGCCGTCAGAAAAGATTCCAAAACCGATAAATCGGTAGAAATCGAAGATTTGCCGATTTCAAAAACCGACGAATATTCCACCGATTTCCCTTTGCTGGATAAGTGCAGGAGCGTGCTTGACGACGAAGAATATTTCATTCTCGAAAACATAGCGATAATCGGTTATACCCAGACCGAAGTGGCAAAAATGCTGGGTAAGCCGATTTCGACCGTAAATTACGAATACAAGACCATACTTAAAAAATTGCGAAAAATCAACAAGGAGGCGTACCGATGAAAATAATCAGGAATTTACGAAAAGAAGTAAACGGAAATATCCCGGATTTATCCGATAAAATCGAAAGTTCGGTCGACTGGAACGCAGTCGCCGGAAAGCGCGCGAAAGCGAACGCGAAAACGCATCGGAAACCTTTCGGCGTAAGATTCGGTTTCGGACTTGCGGGCGTCGCCGCGGTGCTGATTGCGGCGATCGTATTGCCGTTCGCGCTTAAACCCGCAACCGTAACGCCTGCGGTTTCGGCAGGCTACGAAGTGGTTATTTCGGTAAATCCCGCCGTTCAACTTACAGTCGATAAAGACGACAACGTGATAAAGCAGACCGGGTTGAACGAAGACGGCGTAAACTTTTTGTACGGCAGCCGTTATACGGGTAAAAAGATAGACGTCGCCACGCGCGAAATATGCGACGAACTGAAAAAAATCAACGTTCTGACGGACGGCAAACGAATAAGCCTTACCGCTTACGATACAACCACCCGGGAAATTCTGCGCGATAAGCAAAACGAAGTGATGACTTCGGTAATGAACGTTATAAGCGATTGGTCGTCCGGTATAGTGACTAAATTTTTAGACGACGACGAACTCGACGCGCTGGAAGAATATTACGAAAATCACCATATAAAGGACTATGCGAAAAGCGCGCTGAATGATTTGAAGTCGAAGCTTAAAAGCGAAGTCGATAAAAAAATGCAGTATATCGATACGTTTTTGAAAGAATTCGCCGAGGTCGACGATAATTCGTCATACGTTACGCTGTCTGCAGATATGATACTTCAACTGAATTATTTCGGCGGCAAATACGGTTTCGATCTCGGCTTTACGCCGCTTGCGGTCGTTCGCGGTAAGGACATCGTAAAACTTAAAGAGGAACTCGCAGATTGCAGAGAAGACCTCGAAGAGTGTCTCGAAGAACTTGACGATACCGACGAAGACGACTTCGGCGACGCGCTTTCCGATCTGCTCGATATTATGAAAGAAGATATTTTTAATCGCGATTGAAAATTTTAAGTGCAACGCTTGACAGCGAAAAGCAAATAATATATAATCTGTTGCACAAAAGGGTAAGTTCTGTCGGACTTACCCTTTTTCATATTACATATACGGAGTAACAATATATGCGTAAACGCAGCGATAACGTAATTCCCGATTATGACTACCTTTTCCGCGAAGACGAAGATAGACGCGGAAGAAAAAAGAACCGCTTTTTAAGCAATATAATGAAGATAAACCTCTGGGCTGTCATCCTGAGTTCGTTCGTATACATTCTGCAATCAGCGCCGCTTTACGTCGTTCCGCTGGCTACGTCGGATATAATCAACGCGGTAACGGCGGCGATAGCGAACGGCGAGGCGACTTACGCGACATGGCGGGCGATAGGCGTAGATTCGGCGATAATGCTGTTCGTAATAATGATGAATATCCCCACTACGATCTGGCGTTGGCATATCGTCAGCAAGACTTTGCGTCGCACCAGCGCGGGGCTTAAAGGCACGGTGGTCAGAAAGTTGCAGAGCCTGTCTATTACATATCATAAAGATATGGAGACGGGCGAAATACAGTCTAAATTCCTCAAAGATACCGATTCGGTCGATAACCTTTTCAACTGCATTCTGCAGAATATCATACCGAATCTTATCAGCGCGGTAATTTCGGCTGTCATTGCGTTTTACAAAAACGGATTCGTTGCGTTGTTCTTCATATGCGTTATTCCGATCAATGTCTTCCTTACCGTAATATTCCGTAAAAAAATCAGACTCAGTAACCGCGACTATCGTATAAAGACCGAAAACATGAGCAATAAACTCACGAATATGCTCGTGATGACCCCTGTCACCAAGTCGCACGGACTCGAAGAAACCGAAATCAGAAACGTAAAGGAAGGTATAAGACAACTCGAGGGGTCGGGCAGAAACGTCGACAGAACCATCGCGCGTTTCGGGGCGTGGACGTGGGTCGTGAATACTTTGCTTAACGCCTTGTGTCTTGTTTTCTGCGCTTGTCTTGCTCTGAAAAAATACATAACAGTCGGCGACGTTGTACTTTATCAGTCGATGTTCTCGTCGTTGTCGGCATACGTTACGGCTCTCGTAAACGTAATGCCGCAGATCGGCGCCGGCGCCGAGGCTCTCGAATCGGTATCCGAGATAATGAACGCCAAAGACGTCGAATACAATATCGGTAAAAAGAAAATCGGCGACATCGAGGGCAGAGTTCGTTTCGACGACGTTTCGTATAAGTATCCCGACGGCGAGCAGTTCGTCGTAAAGGATTTTTCGCTTGACGTAAAAGCGGGTGAATGCGTGGCTTTCGTCGGTTCGTCGGGGTCGGGTAAATCTACGATAATGAACCTTATAATCGGTTTCATGATGCCGACGCTCGGCAAACTGTATATCGACGATAAGTCAACCGACGAACTCGACTTATCCGAATATCGTCATCATATATCGGTCGTTCCGCAAAACAGCATATTGTTTTCGGGTACGATACGCGAAAACATAACTTACGGAATGGAGACGTATTCCGAAGAAGACTTGCAGAAGGCGATAAAAGATGCCGACGTCGACGAATTTTTAAGCGAACTTCCAGACGGAATAGATACGATGATAGGCGAAAACGGCGGCAAGTTGTCGGGCGGGCAGAAACAACGCATAACGATTGCCCGTGCGCTTATAAGAAATCCGCGTATACTTATTCTTGACGAGGCGACTTCCGCGCTTGATAACCTGTCCGAAAAACACGTTCAGAACGCCATATCGAAAAGCGTCAGGGGCAGGACGACTTTTATCGTCGCGCACAGACTGTCTACTATACGCAATGCAGACAGAATAGTCGTAATGGAAGACGGCGTATGCGTCGAATGCGGAACATACGACGAACTTATGGCTAAAAAGGGTAAATTTTACGAACTTAAAAAACTTTCGTAAAAAAAATTTACAAAACTTCGTAAAATCGCGACCTTAGAAACGTATATAGGGCAGAAAGGGACGAAAAGTTCCGCAAATTAAAGGAGATAATGTTTATGAAGAAAAGTAAATTGTTTACCGCGATAGGATCTCTGACGCTCTCTGCGGCGTTGTGCCTCGGTGTGGCTGCCGGTTGCGCCGACAATTCAAAGAAAGACGATTCCGCAACCGCTACAACCGCAAAAGACGTATATGCGACGTCGGCGGTTACCGGGGCGTCGTATTTAAGCAAGACGAATAAGGCTGCGTCTCTTGCGTCTGCCGACGGGGCTCTTGCCGCAACCGACAAAACCACGGATGATCCGTACGATTATATGTCCGGGTATCTGCCGAGCCTTAAAGACGAGATTATGACTTTCGATAAACTTGTTTCGGGCAGCATAAGC
This sequence comes from uncultured Eubacteriales bacterium, assembly GCA_900554485.1. GTDB lineage: Bacteria > Bacillota > Clostridia > Christensenellales > Borkfalkiaceae > UBA10281. Next base: position 9,758 of record USHO01000005.1, on the reverse strand, counting down.
GAGACTGTCGAAATCAATACCGACGGAGACGAAAAGTACGCGAAGTACAGTTACGTCATGACGGTATCGGTCAACGGCGAAGAGACCTGCAAGATGTATTATAACGAGACGTCGACGAAAAGCGAAACAGAACTTCCCGACGAAGACGACGATGACGAAGTGGCGGAATTCAAGACTTCGACGACGTTCGAGGGCGTAGTTGTATATGACGGCGGCGAGTATAACGTAAGCGGTAAGCGCGAACTCGAAGTCGAGGGCGACGACAGCGAATTCTCGGTCGAATTTTACACGAAGATCGATGACAGAAACTACATCGAATTTACTTACGAATCCGAAAAGGAGCAAGACGATCACGAAGTTTCTTACGAACTTAAAATAGTCGTCAACGGCAGAACCATACAGGAAAGCGAACTCGAATTTGAAACCGAAAACGGAAAGACCACCATATCGCTTAAATTCAAAGGCGGTTTAGGTGAATTCGTAATCGAAAAAGACCTTACCGACGACAACGTATACCGCGTTCGTTACGAACTCGGCAAAACCACTATAAACATAACCGTTACGAAGACCGATACGGGATATAAATTCTCTTATGCCGGTTCGCAGGAAGTCGAAATACCTTTCGACTCTTCTTCGGCGGCGTAAACGGTTGTCATACGGATATAAGGAGGGGCTAAATCGCCTCTCCTTTTTATATTTTATACTTGTTTCTTGACAAAGGCGAATATTTATAATATACTTAGATTGTCGCCGGGGCGACGGAGGAAATTGAAATGAAAAAGAGGTTTTTGGCGATTTTATCGGCGGCGTTTGTTGCGCTTGCATTTGTCTGCGGTTGTGATCGGGCTCCGCTTGATTTTCCGCATACGAAAGACGGAGATCCTACGAACGAAAGTTATTTTGAATTTACCGTTACCGACGACGGACTTGCGTATATAATCGCCGCGAAAGCCGACGTCACGTTGCCGTCAAGGCTGATAATTCCCGAAACTTATAACGAAAAAGACGTAATCACGATCGCGCCGAGGGGCTTTGCAGGCAGAAACGAAATTCTGTCGGTAGTTATTCCCGTTACCGTCGCTAAAACCGGCGCGGGAGCGTTCGCCGATTGCGATACGCTTACCGAAGTTGTCTACGGCAAGAACGCCTCCGGAACCGAAGGGGTGTATAACGGAACACAACAGATAGCGTCCGACGCGTTTTCGGGGTGCGTGAATCTGGAAAAACTTACGCTTACGGCGGTAATGAAAATAGGCGACAGAGCGTTCGGAGGGTGTGTAAATCTGAAATCCGCCACGGTCGAAGAGACGGCAGACGTTTCCGCGAATGCGTTTCCGTCGACGGTCGAAATAAAAAGAGGTATATGACATGTCGAAAGATATTGATTTTTACGCGTATTTAATGCGTATGAAGTACATAAAACGCTGGGCGCTTATGCGTTCGACTTCCGAAGAAAACATTATGGAACACAGTTGGGAAGTCGCCGTCGTCGCTCATGCGCTTGCCGTAATCAAAAACCGTATGTTCGGCGGTTGCGTCGACGAATATAAGACACTGTGTCTTGCCGTTTATCACGAGACCAGCGAGGTCGTTACGGGCGATTTGCCGACGCCGATCAAGTATTTTAACCGCGATATAAATTCGGCGTATAAAAATCTCGAAAAAGACGCCAACGAGCGGCTTATAAGCAAACTTCCCGAAGAGTTGCAGTCATGCTATGCCGATTTCATACTCGACGACCCTAATTCCGAAGAACACAAACTGATGAAATACGCCGATCGGATATGCGCGTATATCAAATGTCTCGAAGAACTCAAAGTCGGCAACAAGGAATTTCTTAAAGCAAAAGAGGCCATCGGCAAAGAACTCAACGCCGTGACGGACGACGCCGTGGTCTATTTCCGCAAGAACGTACTTCCGACGTTTTCAAAGACGTTGGACGAACTCGAAATGTAAATCGTAATATGATCAACCGCCCCCGAAAACGCTTTATGCGTTTTCGGGGGCGGTTTGTTCGTAACAAAAAGTCGTCGTTTCTCATAGATATTAAAGCGGTGGAAATATTATTATGACGACAGTTATGAATTTTGCCGAACCGAAGGCGTCGGACGAGGTGAAAATTTCGGCGTAATTCTTGCTTTAAGCGACGATGCGGAATATGAAAAAAGGCGACTATTCGTCGTCGCCCGGGCGGAGCGTCGAATTTGAATAACCGCCTTATATGCGTAATTACAGATGTGCAACTTTTGTTTCGCCGAACAGCAGTTTTTCGTATTCTTCCGCAGGTACGGGTTTACTGAAATAGTATCCCTGCATTTCGTTGCAACCGAAGTTCATAAGCATTTCGGCTTGTTCTTTAGTCTCGACGCCTTCGGCGATGACGGGCAATCCAAGCGTGTGCGACATTTTTATTACTGCCGATATTATCGTTTTTTCCTTCTCGAAATTGCTCGTGTCGGAAAGGAATTTCATATCGAGTTTAAGTTTATCGACGTCCATATCTTTCAGCGTGTTAAGCGAAGAATATCCTGCGCCGAAGTCGTCGATTTCGACGGAGAATCCCTTTTTGCGTAAATTTTCGACGCCGCTTATAAGTTGATCTGTTTTGTCCATATACGCGCTTTCGGTAACTTCAAAGTGCAGTGCGGAATGCGGAACGTCGTACTTGTTTACCGTGTCGCTTATGAAAGTCATAAACGTTTCGCTCAAAACGTCTTGTCGCGACAGGTTTACCGAAATCTGCACGGGCAAAGACGGATTGCGATTTAACCACTTGCGTATATACGCGCAGGTTTTTTCGATGACGTATTTGTCGACTTTGCTTATGCAGTTGCTTTTTTCAAGCAGAGGTATAAACGTGTCGGGCAATATGAATCCTTTTTCCGGATGACGCCAGCGTATGAGAGCCTCCGCGCTGAAAACCCGTTTCGTCATGTAATCGATTTCGGGTTGGAACCATATTTCAAAATTGTCGTTTTCTATCGCGGAATCGACGTCTTTAAGAAGACTCAGTTTTTCGCGTTCCTGTTTCATCATTCCCGACTCGTAAAACGCAACGGTGTTATTCATATCGCCCTTTATCGTCTGTAAAGCCAGCAACGCTTTGTACATCATCGTGTACGGATCTTCGCCTTTTTCGCACAGATCGTAAACGCCCATGTGCATCGTTATGGGGATAGACAGACGGTAGTTTGCGAAAGTTTCGGAAAAGTTATCGTAATAATCCTGAACGGGCAGTGCGTCTTCGGCGCAGAACCGCATGAAGTGATCGGCGTACAGGTGAGCGGAAAAACTCGTTTCGTCGTCGAAACGCTTCATATACCTTGCTATGTCTTTCAAAAGCGCGTCGCCGAGTTCGTGTCCGTATACGCCGTTTATGTCTTTGAAGTGGTCGAGGTCATAGCGGTGAATGCGGAATTTTTTATCGGGATTTTTTGCTATCCAGTCGTTTATGCGGTTATAAAAGCCGGTGAAATTGAGTATGCCCGTAAGCGGATCGATTTCACCGTCGACGGGTTTCGGCGCATTTTCGCCTTCGCCCGAAACGGGTTCGACGGTGTTTTTTTTCGCCTGTTTTTTGGCATACATATGCTTGTCGGCGAATTCTATAAGACTTTGCGCGGATTCGTTTTCGGGGTCGAACATCGCGTAGCCGATACTCAGGCTTACGTTAAACGGAAAGTTCTCTTGCAGACAACGGCGCGATATTGCGGATTTTATGCGTGAGATCGTCGAAGAGACGTTTTCGCCTTTTTGAAGTTCCTGAATTACGGCGAATTCGTCGCCGCCGTAACGGGCGCAGAAACCGTCTTCAGCCAGACATGCCGAACGCAGAGCATCGGCTATCACCTGAAGAACTTTGTCGCCGTCGCGGTGACCGTATAAATCGTTGGTCTCCTTAAATGAGTCGATGTCCATAAACAGAAAGTATAACACCTTGTCTTTTTTAAGGTGTTTTATTCTGTTGTTAAGTTCGGCTATCAGCATTCTGCGGTTGCTTATGCCCGTAAGAGGATCCAGCGAAATTTGCAGTTTCAACGAATTCGTGAAAATCAGCAGGAAACTTATCGTAGGAGAAATCGATATAATTGGTAAGTCCTGAAAAATCGACTGTAAAATCATACAGACGACAGGCGGAACGGCGAAACTGAACATCGTTATATAAGAATCACGTCTGACGGTACGCTTTTTCATTGTAATGATAAAAACTTTAAGCGATGCTACTATCGCATAGCCGAAACCGAATATATGTTGAAGATAATAAAGCGGTCCGTATATCAGATCGCCGTCGGCATTGAAACTGTAAAGCCAGCCGGTGAACGGAGCGGATATGAGCAAAGCCAACAATACAAACAGCGGCAGTGACGTAAGACCTATCAGTTTTGCGCTTTTAGACGTTTTTTGGTTCTGAACTATTTCGGTAAATAAAAACCAACTGTACGAAGACAGAGCAAGGTTCATAAAATAGAAACAGCCGATCACATACATTAAATCGACGGATATATCGACGGCGCGCGTAAGCCCTGCGAACCATAAAATATCGAAAGCGTTCATAAATGCGGTGAACCCCATCGACGCAAGAAACGCGTGTTTTTTCGGCGATGAGTCCAGACCGTATTTTGCCGCTTTCGTCATCATAATCAAAAGTAAAATTATACATAATAAATTTACTTCCGCATATAGGGAAAAAGTAAGGTTGTTGCCCATATATTCGTTTCTCCGTAAAATCCGATAAAGTGGGGGTAATCCGAACAACAATAAAATATTGTCTTAAATATTTAATAATAATTTATATAACACTTGAATTATAACATAAGATATATTGTAAATGCAATGATTTGATGCGAATTTTTTGTTTGCCTAGCGGTGATGATTATGAAAATTCTTGCTCACATAGCAAACCCGAACGAAAAATCGTTGACAAAACGATAAATTCGGGGTATAATCAAAACATAAAACTAAATAGTCTGTAAATAGCAAAATAGTCGCGAGGCTATCACGCAAAACTATAGGGGCTTAAATAGTCAGCCAGTTGCCGGATTACTTTTTTAAGGGTAATGCGGTTTTTTTATTACACGACACCTTTTGACGGGCAATAGTCCTCGCAATGATAAATATACCGTAGAAAACACGCAAACTTAAACGCCATGAAAGAAACCGTAAGACGAAAAATTAAAATAGTAACCTCATTTACGACGTGCATCATAAGTCTGTTCGTCGCGGTTACGCTTACTTTCGCATGGTTTGCGCAGAATAATAAAGTCGACGGCGGAAATATGAATATAGGTCTTACCGACGATAAAAACGTGCTCGGCGTCGAATATTATTCGGTTGCGTCGGTCAATAAAGACGGTACGTATACATTCGAGGTCGCCGCTGACGATACCGCCACGCTCGGTAAATACGACGTGCTTACCGACGATTACCATATGATAATGCGTGTTTTCGTCAAGGAAAGTATAACGTCTGTAAAATTGTCGGCTGAAACCTCTACCGCAAGTTTTGTCGGAAACACCAAAAACGCGCTCTTGCCCGATACCGACGATAATTGGAAGACCACTAATTTTCTGACAAGCATATTCGGTATGAAGGTTATAAATTTCGATTACGATACTCTTAATCTGGCAAAAAAGCCGACAACGTTATCGAGTTTTTTCCCCGATAAAGCCGCTATTCTTAATCAGACAGCCGCTCCGATAAACTTTGAAATCGCGCTTGACGATTATCTTGTCGACGATGCGGCTAACAACCGTAAATACTTTTCGCTGTTTTTAACGTACGACGATTCGCTTGTCGCGTCGGTATTTTCGGCGAATATAGGTAACGATAAGGTGAACAAAATCGGCGAAGACGGCGAACCCATAACGATACCATTCGTCGTGGATTTCGCTCTTTCGTTGCGTTTCGACTGACGCCTGATCATCCGGTCATTGCAATAGCGACGCGGCAATTTTCGTTTTATTACGTCATTGCGAGCGAGTGAAACGAGCGTGGCAACCTCTGTTAATACATTGTCATTGCGAGACCCGCTTGCGGGTCGTGGCAATCTCTGTCATTATACTTTGTCATTGCGATGAGCGTAGCGACGCACTTTACACTGTCATTGCGAGACCCGTTTACGGGTCGTGGCAACCTTAGGCAGGTCGCCCCCTCTCCGTCACGCTGCGCGTGCCACCTCTCCCGTTTCATCGGGAGAGCCTACTCCCGGCAGGGTGGTTTACCGTTGAATAAATATTCCTTCACTCGGCAAGGTGAATTGCCGCTGAATTTCGTATGATAAACCGTAAACGACTTTTGCCGGGTTCCGCCCGCAATAAAACCATCGTACAACCTTATAAGGAGGACGCAAAATGAAAAAGATATTTGCCAAAGTAGCCGTAGCGGTCGCAATAATAGTTGCATTTGCGTCCGTTTCTTTTGCGTGGCTTTCGGATAACGATACCGTCAAATTGCCGACGTCGTTCGGCGGTTCGACAAAAGCCGCATATTTTGCGGGCGGAGACGGCAGTTCGGCAGACGACGCATATAAAATTTCAAACGAAGTACATATGTATAACCTTGCGTGGTTGCAGTATATAGGTTATTTCAATTATAACGGCGGCGAAACGGGCGTAAATAACGGACTTAAACAGTCTTATTTTGAACTTACCGCAGACATAGATATGTCATTGCTCGGCAGTGCGTTGCCGCCTATCGGAACGGAAGAATATCCTTTTATCGGTAATTTCAACGGTAACGGGCATACCATAAGCGGGCTTACGGTTTCAAACACCAAGGGCGACGGCAATATAACGAAATATCCTACGAACGCACGATTTGACGCAAACGGAATGCTCGATTGCGCCGATAATTCAAGTAAAGAAGTGCAGATCGTCGGCGCGTTCGGCGTGGTCGGCAACTATAATAAAGTTGTAGGTTATACGCTTAATGATACGCTTATGAACGTAAAAGGTTTTTACCTTGACGGAATAACGGTAAAAACGTATTCCGAAAATACGCTTGTCGGGCTTGTCGCGGGCGAAGTAAGCGCGTCGCTTTCAGACGTCGGCGTAGGTAAAAGTCAGATAAACCTTTCGTCTTCGTCGGTCGGTTTAGGCGATAACGGAAACGTCGTGTCTAAATATTCTATCGTCGGTGATTACGACGCCGAATCGGTCGGCTGGACGACCAAACCCACCGGTGGCGGTTGGGGCGGTTCGATAGATATGAAAATGTTAAACCGACGTATAACTTATATGTTTACCGAGGGAACTGTTTCAACAAAACAAGGTAACGTTTCCACATCAAGTATATATAATACAAATCTAAGCGTTTCACGTATAGAATATTACTGGAAAAGTATAAACGATAATAATAATATAGCATATCTTAATGCGGGGACAGTTATCCCTTTGAATGTCGATGAAGTCAAAATGTATCTTAACGCAGAAGACGGTGATGATTATGATACAACGTCAACAGTCGTTGCAAATAATAAAACGTTGCATACGAATGCTTTTTATAAGACAAAACAGCCTGAAATAATCGATAAAAAGAAAAACACAGGTTATCTGGTCGGAGCCGCGAAAGGTCCGAGAGCAAGAATTCAAAAAATGTACGCGCTTAAAAATTCTGTCAACGGCAGCGACACTTTTGATGCGGATAACTTCACTATGCTGACAAACAATCTTAAAGGAACAATATATAAAATAAAGGACGATACTACCCATAATGAATCATCAGCACTTAGCGGGTATTCGTCATTAACTCCTTCACAACTTAAATTTGACCATTATAGTACGGTAAGGGAGAATTTTATAAAAACAATGACGGGCAGTTCCCTTGTTCATGGTTTTCACTTTCTGAATGCGATAAATGTAAGCAATCCCGATATTACGACTTTCACACCCGGTACAGGAAAAGTCTGGATATTAGGACAGGATTATTCCAGTTACCAATTTATAAGCGGCGGGCTTAATTTTTCAACCGGAAGTAACGATAGCCTTAGGGTAATTGCCGGTTCGTATTATTCTGGCTACGGGGATGCATTATTTGATTTATTTGAGGTTAAGAGAACTAATGGGGTAATCGATGAACTTACAAAGATTACATCGATATATAAAAATTCTGAAACTAACGAAATATCTTATAATTCAAATACCTGTAACGGTGAAGAAGTCTTTAATTTTACGACAATAAATAAAAATCGAGCGTTGGCGTGCGTTAATGCTGCGTATTATTATGAGATTCCCGTTTATAAAGGCGATTATGTAATAGGAACGGATACAGACACAAAAACTAGTAATGCCAATACGGCATACCTTATGTATCTAGACATCGGGGCAGACGGCAGTACAGGATCGGGAAATGAAAAGACGCTTAATATCAATAACGTAGAATTCGTAAACGATACTTTGGGTAATGCGGACTTCCCCGAGCATACGACAATAACGGTAGAACTCACTTCGCAAAGCGCGGCATCTTTTGCGCAGTATTTAAGAACCGCCGGCACGACGTATACGTCTGACGGTAAAAAAATAGATACCCATTTGCAGTATTATATATCTAACATATCGTATAAATTACTTCCGGACGGTTACGGAGACGAAAAAACTTCCGCAATATTCTGAAAGCGGTAATTTTAATCTCTGTTTATACACTGTCATCGCGAGGAGCGTAGCGACGCGGCAATCTTGCTTGTTATACACTGTCATTGCGAGCGAGTGAAACGAGCGTGGCAATCGCCCGGCAGGGTGAATTTCTGCGGAATGAATATATCTTATTCCCGGCAGGGTGGTTTACCGCGGAGTCAATATTTTAGCACGCACCGCAAGTTTGTTTTATATTGTCGGGCAGGCGTTCGTATATTACGCGCCGTATTTTGCCATTAACTTTATCAATGCGGATAGTTTGCTTGAAAATTGCCTTCTGTCGGCATCTTCCATTTTTTCTGACGAATATTTTTCGACGTCCGCTTTGAGTTCCGTCAAAGTCTTTTCATCGTAAAAATCGGGTGTTTTTGCCTGAATTTTTGCGATTAAAGCCAGAATTTCGGAATAATTTACTTCAAAATCGGCATCTTTCTTTTCAAATAATTTTTCGGTGGGCAATACGTTTGTCCGCCGTTTTTTTAATTCGGTCAACGCTTTAATTGCGAGTGACGGCGGCAATTCGTCGCCGAGATAGTCGGGGTCGGGTACTGCGTTGTTTTCGGCTTTTATAGCCGCTTTTTGCTGAATCGTGAGCGCGGCAAGCAATAAAAACGCTACCGCCGCGATAGTCAGACTTACCGATAAATCTTCCCGCGGGGCGTTATCCGCAATCGATTTCGCGGCTAAAAACGCAAACGTCGCCAGCGAAGTCAGTGTAAGCGCGGTTTTATCCGTCAGGCGTATTTTTTTGAAAAATACGCCGAGTAAAAATATTGCGGCAAATACGGCGCATTCCGTGGCGGGAATTATCGTCAGGTAATTATCGAACGAAGTTATTTCTTTAAGTATTTTATTTATATTTATAACGAAAGCATGCATAAGCGGTATTATTTCCGCTTTCCAAAGATTATAAACGCAAAAAAGTTATTTCTTCACCGTTTTCCCGCTGAACAGCAATATTCTGTCATTGCGAGCGGGTAAAACTAGCGACGCAACCTCGCTTGTTATACACTGTCATTGCGAGCGAGTGAAACGAGCGTGGCAATCTCTGTTATTATACATTGTCATTGCGAGGAGCGTAGCGACGCGGCAACCTTAGGCAGGTCGCCCCCTCTTCGTCACGCTGCG